>CAIXSE010000063.1 GCA_903921965.1 uncultured Thermoleophilia bacterium
ATGAGCACGCTGCTCGGCGCCGGCTTCACGCCCGACCGCGCCGCGACCGTGTACCACATCCTGGGCGCGTACACGCTCGGGCTCGGCTATGCCCGCATGCTGGGCGACGAGGTCCAGACCTCCGACATCGTCGCCCAGCTGGCGGGCCACTGGGGCGACTACCCCGGCATGATGACGGTGGGCCTGCGCCTGGCGGTGTGGGACAGGCCGGGTGAGTTCGAGACCGGCCTCGACGTGCTGCTCGCCCACTTCGCTGCGCAGCCGGGGGTGGGCCGGTGACCCGCGGCCCGGACCGGGCGGCCGGGCCGGACCCGCGGCGCAGGGCGCGCTCCGGGGTCCCCGCCGGGCGGTCGCTGCGCGTGAAGCTCATCGTCCCTGCCAAGACCGCCGTCCACGACGCGCACCGGCGGTCCATCAAGTACTCGCTCTTCCCGCCGCTCGGCCTCGCGACCCTCGCCGGCCACCTCGACCCGGGCGACGAGGTCGACCTGCAGGACGAGCACGTCGAGACGCTGCGCCTCGACGACGAGCCCGACCTCGTCGTGATCGAGGCCTACGTCACCTCGGCCGGGCGCGCCTACCGCTACGCCGACCACTACCGCGCCGGGGGCGCCTACGTCTGCCTCGGCGGCCTGCACCCCACGAGCCTGCCGGACGAGGCGGCGCGCCACGCCGACAGTGTGTTCTGCGGCCCCGGCGACGACACCTGGCCGGCCTTCCTCGCCGACTTCCGGGCCGGCCGCCCGAAGCCGCGCTACGTCTCCACACGCCGGACCCTGGACGGCCTCCCGCCGGCGCGCCGCGACCTCATCAGGCGCGAGCTCTACCTCGTGCCGAACTCGCTCGTCGTGAGCCGCGGCTGCCCGCACCTCTGCGACTTCTGCTACAAGGAGGCGTTCTTCCGCGGCGGCCGCTCGTTCTACGTGCAGGCGGTCGACGACGCGCTGGCCGAGATCGAGCGCCTGCCCGGCCGTCACCTGTACTTCCTCGACGACAACCTGTTCGGCAGCCCCCGCTTCGCGGAGGCGTTGTTCGACGGGCTCAGGGGCATGGGACGCGTGTGTGGCAGGCGGCCGGGACTGTGGAGGCCGTGCTGCGCCCGGGCCTGCTCGAGAAGGCGGTGGCGAGCGGCCTGCGCAGCCTGTTCGTCGGCTTCGAGACGCTGAGCGAGGCCAACCTCCGGAGCGCCGGCAAGCTGCAGAACCTGGGCGGCGGAGCCGGCACGAGCGGCGCGGACCTCGGGGCCGCCTTTCCCGAGGCGCGCACGCGCGCGACCGGCCGCCGCTTCAAGGGCGCCAGCATCTTCGGCGCCCCGCAGTACGACGCCGCCGTCCGCCGCCTGCACGACCTCGGTGTGATGGTCAACGGCGCCTTCGTCTTCGGCATGGACGAGGACGACCCGTCGGTGTTCCCGCGCACCGTGGACTGGGCCCTCAGCCGCGGCCTGCAGACGGCGACCTTCCACATCCTCACGCCGTACCCCGGCACGACGCTGGAGCGCCGGCTCGCGGCCGAGGGACGCATCACGACGCGGGACTGGGACCGCTACGACACGAGGCACGCCGTGTTCCGGCCGGCGCGCATGACGGCCGCCGAGCTGGAGGCCGGCCACCGCGAGGCGTACCGCGAGTTCTACAGCTGGGGCGGCATCGCCGCGGCGGCGTTCGCGCACGGCGACCTGCGCGCGCACCTGCGGCACCTCGCGTACACCACCGGCTGGAAGAAGCTCGAGCCGGTCTGGGACCGGGCGATCCGCGGCGGCCGGCTGCCCGGGTTCCTGCCGCTGCTCGAGGCCGTGCTCGACGGCGGGCGGCCGGGGACGGCGAAGCCGGGGCGGCCCGCGGAGGCCGCCGCCCCGGCCGCACCGCGCTCAGCGCCCGTCTTCTAGACGAAGGGGCGCGCGTCGATGGGCGTGTCGCTCTCCGACTGGCGTCGCTGGCTGCGCCAGCCCATGTTGGCCATGAACCGGTACATGCGCGGCGGCAGCGGCGGCTTCGCCATCGTGCGCACGGCTTCGTCCGGCACCGCTCGCCCGGCAGCCAGCGCGGCCGCGGCGAGGTCGAGGGCGGCCACCGCGTTGCGCACCCTGCCGCCCACCTTGTCCAGCGACTGACCGCCGATCATCGCTCCCTCGCCCATGGCCAGCCCGCCGGCCCACACGAACCCCGCGGCGTCCGCGAAGTTGCGGCAGATCTCGAGCGCCACGTCGTTGTGCTCCGGCTCGGCGAACCCGCACTGCACGACGGCCGCAAAGGAGGCGGGGTCGCCGGCC
>CAIXSE010000064.1 GCA_903921965.1 uncultured Thermoleophilia bacterium
CCCGGTCGCAGAAGACGGCGCCGATCTCGAGAGGTACGCCGTCCTGCTGGGCGCGGGCGACGATGTCGGCCAGGAGGTTGATCGCCGCCTGGTCGCGGCCGCTGGAGAGCCAGCCGACCCTCACGTCTCGCTCCAGGCCGCGCCGCCGCCGGGGTCGCCGCGCTCTTCGGCGAGGCGCGCCTGCCACTGCGTGGCGTCGGGGTAGGTGCTGCGGCCGATGCCGGCGATGCCGCGGCTGGCCGCCCAGGCGGCCAGCCGGCCGGCGCCCTCGAGCCCGACACCTTCCAGCATGCCGGCCAGGAAGCCGGCCGCGAACAGGTCGCCGGCGCCGGTGACGTCGACCACCTCGGCCGGCATCGGCGGCACGTACAGGTCGACGCGGCGGCCGACGAGGCGTGCGCCGCGGCCGCCCATCTTGCACACCACGAGCCCGACGCCGGTGCGCAGGATGAAGTCGAGCGACTCGGAGAGCGAGAGGCCGCAGAGCATCTCGAGCTCCTTCTCGGTCGCGAACAGGTAGGCGCAGCGTTGCAGCAGCGGCAAGAAGCGCTTCACGCCCTTGCGCGCGTAGATCTCGCCGGGGTCGAAGGCGATGTCGACGTCGGCCGGCAGCCGCTCGAGCAGCGCGAGCTGCGCCGCGAGCGGCCCGTCGCCGACGAAGCTGGTGAAGTAGGCGAAGCGGGTGCGCGGCAGGCGCTTCGGCAGGTCGGCCGGCGTGAGCTCGTCGTTGGCCGCCGGCCACACGAGGTTGCGGCGCTCGCCGTCCTCGTCCAGGAGCACGTACACGCGGCCCGTCTCTCCGCCGCGGGCCACGAGGCCACCGTCGGCCGGGGCCAGCTCCTGCAGGAGGAACGAGCCTTCCTCGTCGGCGCCCACCCGGCCGATCATCGCCGCCCGGTAGCCGAGCCGCGCGATGGCGTTGGTGGTGTTGGCAGCCTGCCCGCCGCCCGAGCGCGCCGGCGCGACGTGCACGAGCGCGTCGCCCACGGCCTTGCGCACGGCCGCGTCCATGAGCTGCTCGGTGCCCGGTGGCCCCAGCTCGTCCCACAACGAGAAGGTGCGCGGCAGGCGGTAGATCAGGTCGAGGTTGAGAGCGCCGCAGCCGATGAGGTCGACCTGCTTCACAGGCGCAGTTCGCCCAGGTAGCGGACCGCGTCGCCGTCGCCGCGCGGGACGACGTGCCCGACGACCTGGGCCTCGTTGCCGCTCTCCTCGACGACCTTGAGCGCAGCGTCCACGTGCTCGGGATCCATGATGACCACCATCCCGAGCCCGCAGTTGAAGGTCTTGAGCAGCTCGTCGTGGCCGACGCCCAGCGAGTGGAGCCACTTGATGACCGGGCCGGTGGGCCACGACGAGAGGTCGAGCTCGGCCGCGAGCCCGTCGGGCACCGCGCGGCCGACGTTGTCGGGGAAGCCGCCGCCGGTGATGTGCGCGGCGGCGCGCACGGCCACGGTCTCGCCCAGGTCGCGCAGCAGCGGGCTGTAGATGGCCGTGGGGATCAGAAGAACGTCGCCGACGGTGGCCGTCGGCCCGCGGTACACGCAGAAGGCGCCGCCCTCGCTCAGGAACTTGCTGTCGAGGCCGATGGCGTGCTCCTTGAGCAGGTGCCTAACGAGGCTGAAGCCGTTGGAGTGCAGGCCGCTGGAGCAGATGCCGAGCAGGGCGTCGCCCTCGCGGACGAGGTGCGGCCCCCACAGGGCCTCGCGCTCGGCCACGCCGACGGCGAAGCCGGCCATGTCGAAGTCGCCGCCGGGGAACTGGCCGGGGTGCTCGGCGGTCTCGCCCCCGAGCAGCACGCAGCCCGCCTGCAGGCAGCCCTCGTCCACGCCGGCCACGATCTCGGCGACCTCCTCGGGCACGACCTTGCCGACCACGAGGTAGTCGAGGAAGAACAGCGGGACGGCGCCGCAGGCGGAGACGTCGTTGACGCTCATCGCCACGAGGTCGATGCCGATCGTGTCAAGGCGCCCCATGGCACGCGCGATCTCGATCTTGGTGCCGACGCCGTCGGTGCCGGCGACGAGCACGGGGTCCTTGAGCTTCGGCAGCCCGATCGCCCCGCCGAAGCCGCCCAGTCCGCCCAGTACGAGGGGGTGCCGGGTGCTCTTGAGGCGCTGCTTGAGCAGGTCCACGGCCGCGTTGCCGGCCTCGACGTCGACGCCGGCGCTCTTGTACGTGAATCCCTGCTCGTCGCTCATGCACGCTCCCTCACGGCCGCTTCCGGCCAGTCTATGCCGCGGGCGCCGTCGCGAGCCAGCGTGGGCGGGCTTGAATCCGGCCGCCGCGTGTCGTACCAGTTACTGCGCCGCGCCTTTGCGGAACGCGGCGCCCACGGCGCGGAGGATCCCCTGGCAGGACGCCTGAAAGAGACCGAGGACGAGCTCACCGGGCGCGACGTGACGCGGGTGGCCGCATGACCGGGTGCGAGCTGCTGCTGCGGCTGCTGACCGGCGGGGCGGACGACGCCGGCGCGGTCACGCGCGCCCTGCTGGGCGCCGGCGTCGCCCCGCGCGAGATCGTCACGCGGGCCTTCCTCCCGGCGGTGGACGAGGTCGCGAGCCGCACGAAGGACGGCACCTTCGTGCTCCCGGACGTGGCGCGGAGCGCACAGGCCCTGCGCGCCTGCCTCGTGGCCCTGCGGCCGGAGGCTGCCGCCGCGCCGCTGGGCGTGGTCGTCAGCGGCACGCCCAAGGGCGAGATCCACGACCTCGGCGGCAAGGCCTTCGGCCTGCTGCTGCAGGGCGCCGGCTTCGAGGTGCACGACGCCGGCACCGACGTGCCGCCGCGGGCGTTCGTCGACGCCGTGACCGCGCACGGCGCCGGCCTCGTCGTCATGAGCGGCATGCTCACCACCACGGTCACGGGCATGCGCCGCGTGGTGGAGGCACTCACCGAGGCCGGTCTGCGCGACCGCGTGAAGGTCCTGGTCGGCGGCGTCGGCGTGCGCCCCGGCGCCGTGGAGAAGACCGGCGCCGACGCCGGCTGCCTGGGCGCCGCCGAGGCGGTCGCGGCCGCCTGGGAGCTGTCCGGCGTGTCGTTCTGAGCCCGGCCGCTCCGGGCGTGCGTCGTCAGCGCGGCGCGCGCTCGGCGAGCGGCCCGCGCAGCAGCACGAGCAGGATCAGGCACGCACTGATGCCGATGGCGACCTCGAACGGCAGGGCGTAGGAGGCGCGGTACAGCAACCCGCCGAGCACCGCGCCGAGCACCATCGGCACGCCCATGGCCGTGTCGAACACGGCGTAGCCCCACTGCAGCGGGGCGTCTCCGAACGACCCCGGCAGGAACATCGACGGCATCAGCCTGAAGGTGTCGAACGCGCCGAGGCAGAGCATGGCGACGGTCCACACGGCCGGACGCGCGCCGGCGACGAGGAGCAGGCAGCCGAGCAGGAGCAGGACGAGCGCGCTGCCGGCGCCGGCGCGCGGCCCCCAGCGGTCGGTGAGCCGTCCGACGAGCTGCAGCACGAGCACGCCGCCCAGCGCCACCAGCGAGGCGTACACGCCGAGCGCCAGGTAGCTCTGCTGGTGCACCTGCGAGAGGTAGGGGTTCACGAACGCCTGCGCGACGTAGACCGCCAGGAACCCGGCGAGGAAGAAGGCCACGTGGCCGCGGAAGGCCGTCCCACGGAGCAGGTGGTGGACGCGCCACTCCGCCTTCGGCGGGTGGTGCGGGACGTCGCGGATGAAGCAGATGACGGTGGACGACGCCACGAAGGCGACCGTGCTCGCGAGGAAGACCGTCTTCATCCCGTGGTTCTCGGCGACCCAGCCGCCCAGCAGCGGCGCCGCCACGAGACCGAGCGAGTACGAGCCGTAGACGAACGCCATGCTCCGTCCGACGGAAGCCGCATCAGACTTGAGGAAGATGTACGCCTTGAAGACCGGCATGTTCGAGTAGCCGAGTCCGAACAGGATGAGGCCGGGGATGAGCCACTGCCAGGTCGGCGCGAAGTAGTAGGCCAGCGAGGTCGGCACCAGCAGCCACCAGGTGGCGACGAGGAACGGCTTGAGCCGGAAGCGCGTGGCCGCCCAGGCGCCCGGGATGTTGACGGCCATGATCGTCGCCCACATGAGCGCGTTGAGCAGCCCGATGGTGAAGCGCGAGGCGCCGAGCTGCAGGGCGTAGACGAACAGCAGCTGGCTGTACATGCCGAATCCCGTCGAGTACAGGACGTTGGCGACCGCCAGCAGCTTGAAGTCACGGTCGAGTCGGGCCATCGCGTCTCCCGCAGGTGGGGGACGCGATTCTAGCGGGCCGCGACGGGGCCGCGCATCAGGCGGCCGTGGGGCGGCCTGCTCACGGCGGGGGCCGGCTGCCGCCGCAAGCGCGCTACCGCGCCGGCGGCACGTCGATCTCCCTGCCGCCGCTCACGTCCAGGAAGGTCCCGGTGACGTACCCGGCCTCGTCGGAGCAGAGCCAGAGCACCGCGTGGGCGATCTCCTCCGGCGTGCCCACGCGCCCGAGCGGCACCAGCGCCTGCGCGTGCCGGTTCACCTGCTCCAGCGAGATGTGGGTGTCGGTCCAGAGGTC
>CAIXSE010000065.1 GCA_903921965.1 uncultured Thermoleophilia bacterium
AACGGCCTGTTCGGCGAGCTCAGCTCGGCCGGCGGCATCGGCGGCGGCAACGGCATGCCGGCGCAGTCGCCGCTGCTGGCCAGCGGCTCCGGCCGCATCTGGGTCAGCGAGGACGGCGTCCGCGTCGAGTCGCAGGGCGGCGGCGGCGACCAGGTCGCCGGCGTCGACAAGGCCTCGCAGCAGGCGTGGACCTACGACTCCTCCACCGACACCGCCAAGGTGTGGAAGCTCACCGGCGACCTGCCGGCCGAGGCGCAGACGCCCATGCCCTCACCGTCCATGATGACCCCGGCGACCATCACCGCCGTCCTCGAGCAGCTCGCGCCGTACGCGCGCGTGGACGTGGCCGGCCAGGGTACCGTCGCCGGCCGCCCCGTCTACCTGCTGCGCATGACGCCGGCCGCCACCGACACGGCGCTCGGCGCCGTCCAGGCGTCCATCGACGGCGAGACCATGCTGCCGCTGCGCCTCGAGGTGTTCTCGGCGAGCGGCGGGCCGGCAGTGCTCCAGTCCGGCTTCGACAGCATCTCCTACGGCGCCGTCGATCCGAGCCTCTACGCGTTCACCCCGCCGGCCGGCGCCAAGGTCACGACCAAGTCGTACGACGCGGCCGAGCTGCAGAAGAAGATGCAGGAGCGGCAGGGCGCGGTGCCGCAGGGCGACAAGGCCGGCACCGAGGACCAGCACAAGGCTCTGGCGCGCACGGCGCTGCTCACGGTCCCCGAGGTGCAGAAGCTCGTCGACTTCCAGGTCGCCTCGGCGCAGGGCTACACGGCGCGGCCGTTCCAGTGGGGCTACGTGTTCCTCGACGGGCTCCCGGTCAACGCCGCCGGCAACCCGCTCTTCGACCTGGCCAAGATGGGACTGGGCGAGGCGGCGGGCACCGGCGCCAGCGCCGACGCCGCCAAGATGGGCCCGGTCTCCGTGCTCCTCTACGGCAAGGGCTTCGGCTCCATCGTGCTGGCGCAGACGAAGACCACGCCCGAGCTCGACAAGCAGCTCAAGCAGCTGCCGGCGCTCGTCGGCACGGCCACGCTCAACGGCGCCCCGGTCCGCTCGCTGACCACGGCGCTCGGCGGCGTGTACATCTGGCAGCAGGGCGACACCACGCTCGTGGCCGCGGGCATGGTGCCGGCTGCCGACCTGCAGGCGTTCGCCGAGTCCGTGCAGTGACGAGGCGCTGACGTGCCACCCGCGGCGGAAGACGGACGCGTGCGGGACGAGGCAGAGGGGGCGCGGCGCGCGCAGCAGAGCTGCGAGGACCGCGCCTCCGTGCTGAGCACCCACGCCCTCACGAAGCAGTTCGGCGCCCTGCGCGCCGTCGACGGCCTGGACATGCAGGTCTGCGCCGGCGACGTCTTCGGCTTCCTCGGGCCCAACGGGGCCGGCAAGACGACGGTCATCCGGCTGGCATTGGGCCTCATCCACCCGACGAGCGGGTACCTCGAGGTCTGCGGTCACCGCGTGCCCGGCCAGCTCCAGGGCGCGCTGCGGCACGTGGGCGGCTTCGTCGACGACCCCACGTTCTACCCGCTCATGAGCGCGCGCCGGAACCTGCGCCTGATGGGCAGCATGACCGGCCCGGTCAGCGAGGAGCGCATCACCGAGGTGCTCCAGATCGTCGCCCTCGAGGATCGCGGCGACGACCGCGTCGGCGGGTTCAGCCACGGGATGAAGCAGCGCCTCGGCATCGCCCAGGCGCTGCTGCACAGCCCCGAGCTCATCGTGCTCGACGAGCCCACCAGCGGCCTCGACCCGCGCGGCATGAAGGACGTGCGCGAGCTCATCCGCGACCTGGGCGCGGCGGGCACC
>CAIXSE010000066.1 GCA_903921965.1 uncultured Thermoleophilia bacterium
CTCCCAGGGCTGCTCCCAGTTGGCGAGGATGCCGCCCACTTTGGCGGCGGCGACGATCACGACCTCGGGGCGCTCCTTCTCGAAGAAGCGGCGCGTGGCGTGCTGGTCGGTGAGGTCGAGCTCGTCGAGGTCGCGGACGACCAGCTGCTCGTAGCCGGCCTCGTGCAGGGCGCGGACGATGGCCGAGCCGACGAGGCCGGTGTGGCCGGCGACGTAGATGCGGGCGCGCTTGGGGTCGGTGACGCTCACGGGGGCGAGTCTATCAGCTGAGCTCGGGACGGCTGAGCGCAGACGGCCCCGGTACGCTCAGGCCGGCGGAGCCTCGACGAAGCGCACGCCCGGCAGGCCGCGGAAGTGGGCGTCGTGCGTCCACAACGTGGCCTCGTACCGGCGAGCGGTGGCGTAGATGATGCTGTCGGCGCAAGGCAGGCCGTGGAGGACGCCGAGCCGGGCGGCCTCGACTGCGAGCGCGTCGTCCAGGGGGGCCACGAGCGAGCTGCGCATGCGCGCCACGTGGTCCATGGCCGCGAACTCACCGCGCTGGCGGGCGACGACCCTGAACACTTCATGCACGCACATGCTGGGGACGACGAGCGCAGCGCCATCGCGCAGGACCTCGCGATACACAGTGCCGAGCGGCGATGCGACGAAGGCCTCGAGCCACCCGCACGAATCGACAACGTTCATACGCGGTCTTCGTCCTCGCGGTCCAGGGTCGTGTCGAGGTCGGGAAGCGACCCGAAGAGTTCGTCGATCGCCCTGACGCGAACCACGACCATGACGCCGCCCACCACGAAGAAGTCGAAGAGCTGCCCCGGCTCGAGCCCGAGCTGCTCGCGTACGTCTTCAGGGATCACGATCTGGTACTTGCTGGAGAGCTTGACCTGGGTCACGGGAGGCCTCCCCGCGGCATCGTTGGCTAGTGCGTTCAACGGTACGCCCATCGATGGCTCCTCGCAATGATTTGGGGACGGCAGCGGGGGGACTCGGCCCAAGAGAGCAGCCTGCAGACCCGACTCAGCTCAGGCTCGTCGCTGGAGGTCTGGAAGAGTGACGATGCCGCGCGCGGGTGGACGTTGCGCTACCCGACCGGCTGCTCAGCCTCAGTACGCCCCGCGCCGGGCCAGCACGGCGCGCACGGTACGCAGCAGGATGCGCGCGTCGAGGCCCAGCGACCAGTGCTCGAGGTAGTACTGGTCGAGCTCGACCATCTTCTCGAAAGGCAGGTCGCTGCGGCCGCTCACCTGCCACAGGCCGGTGATGCCGGGCTTGCCCTTCAGGCGCACGAGGTCCCTGACGCTGTACTGCTCGACCTCGGACGGCAGCGGCGGGCGCGGACCCACCACGCTCATCTCGCCCCTCAGCACGTTGAAGAACTGCGGCAGCTCGTCCAGGCTCCAGCGCCGCAAGATGCGCCCCACACGCGTGACGCGCGGGTCCTCGCGGATCTTGAACAGCGGGCCCTCCACCTCGTTGTGCTCCTCCAGGGTCTCAAGACGGCGGTCGGAGCCCGCGTACATGGTCCGGAACTTGTACATCCTGAAGAGGCGGCCGTGGCTGCCGACGCGCTGCTGGGTGTAGATGGCCTTGCCCGGGGTCTCCACGCGCACGGCGAGGGCGATGAGGAACAGCAGCGGCGAGAGCAGGACGACGACGACGGCCGCGAAGACGATGTCGGCGGCGCGCTTCACGAAGCGCTGGGCGCGGTGCGCGGCGCCGACGTCCAGGCTCATCACGTCGAGGCCGTCCATGCCCAGTTCCGTGGCGCGCCCGTAGCCGAGCTCGAAGAGGTCGGGCATGAGGCGGAACGGGATCGCCTGCGCGTGCAGGAACCGCTGGAGGTCGGGGAGCACGACGGCCTCGTCGGCGTCCAGGGCGACGACGACCTCTTCGGCGCCGGTCGCGGCCATCAGCTCGGGAAGCTGCCGCGTCGCGCCGAGCACGGGAGCGGGTGGGTCGGTGACGCCGGAGCCGCCGGCGGGCCCGGCATCGAGGACGGCGACGCTGCCGGCGCACTCGTAGCCCAGCCACGGACGCTGGTGGACGAACGTCTCGAACGCCGCCGCCGCGCTGCCGCGGCCGGCCACGAGCAGCCTGCGCAGGCCTGCCCCGCGGTGGAAGAGGTGCCGCTGCCAGGACCACAGGACCCAGCGGCCGGCGACGAGCATGACGGCAAGCGCGAGCGCGTCGAGGACGAGGAGCCGCCGGGACGACCCGGAGAAGCCGCCCCCGAGACCCCGCGTGATGAACTCGCCGAACAGCACCACGACCGCGGCGATCAGCGTGGCCTTGAGCACCTCGAGGCTGTCGTCGGCACGCGAGAGGCGCCGGCGCCCGGAGTACTGGCCGTCCCAGGCGAGCACGAAGAGGACGCACAGCGAGCCCAGCGCCACGGCGGCGGCGTGCGACCCCGCAGGCCCGCCGCCGTCCTCGCCCCCCCAGCCGAACGCCCAGGTGCTCCAGGCGGGCACCTGCATCACGAGCACCGCCGCGAGATCGACGTAGAAGAGCGCGTGACGCGGGCGGGTCCAGGAGGACGGGTGCCCCACCGGGCGCGGCCCGCCGGGCGACCTCACCCGGCGACCTCGGATCGTCCGTGCCATCGATGCGTCGTACGCAAGGGTACCCACTTCCGTCGCCGATGCGGCGAGCACCCGCCTCGGCGCGCCGCGCTCCGGATACTACGTAAGTACGCGGCCGGCCGGAACCCTCACGGCGCCGGGAGCGGGCGCAGGCGGCTCAGTCAGGCCCGCTTCTCGAGGGACCTGCAATCCGCGGATGACGCACTGCCCGGGGTCGCCCGGGCGTCCGGGGCTCAGTCGTCCCCGTCGGGCTCGGGCGAAGGCTGCGCCGAGGGCAAGCCCTCGACCGAGGGCTCGAGCGGTACCGATGCGGCCTGGGGCTCGTCAGGGCCGGACTCGGTGGCCGCGGCCGCGTCCGCACTCGACGCGGCCACCCTGCCCGTCACGTCGAACTCCGGGACGTCGATGGTGAGAGTCGAGGCATCCGTGCGCCCAAGGCGGTCGGCGGCGCCAAGCGGCTCGGGCGCGGGACCGGCCAGGGGTACCGCTGCCGCGACAGCGACAGAGGCCGCGGGGACTGCGACCACCCGCGCCGTCGCCGGTGTGCCATCGGAGGAGCGTCGGCCACCTGACCGCCGCCGCCGCTCCTTGCCGGAGCGCTGCCCGTCCTCGGTGTACGTGTAGTTGTAGTAGTAGTACGGCGCGTAGTAGTAGCCGGACCGCCGGGTGTGCGTGCGCAGCACGATCCCGAGGAGCCTGGTGGGCAGGCGGTGGATCTGGTCGGCGGCGGCGCCGAGCTGCGGCTTGCGGACGGTGTCCATGTTGACCAGGAAGAGGACGCCGTCGCAGCGCGCGGCGAGCGCCGCCGTGTCGCCCACGGCCAGCATGGCCGGCGAGTCGACGAGGACGATGTCGGCCTCGCCGGTGAGCTCTTCGAGGACCATCGAGAGCCGCCGGGACGCGGCCAGCTCGCCGGGGTTGGGCGGGATGGGCCCGCTGGGGAGCACGTAGAGCCGCTGCATGGCGTCGGTCGCCCTGGCCCACTCGTCGAACGGCTCGCCCGAGGCGGTCTGCGCGGGCGTCACGGCCACGGCGACGAGCGACTGGGCCAGGGCGTCCTTGCCGGTGAGCACGGTGCTCAGGCCCTGCTCGTTCTCGAGCTTGAAGATCTTGTGCTGGCGCGGCCGCCGCATGTCGGCGTCGACGATGATGACCTTCTTGCCGGCGGCCGCGAGGCTCACGCCGAGGTTCGCCACGGTGAGGCTCTTGCCGTCGCCTTTGGACGGGCTCGTGAGGACGATGGTGCGCACGTCGCTGTCGACGGCGAGGAACTCCAGGTTCGTCCGGATGAGGCGGAAGGCCTCGGCCTCGTGGCCGTCGGGGTGCGTGAGCGTCACCAGCGCGTGCTCGGCGACCTCGCGGCGCGAGATCCGCGGGATGCGGCCCAACACCGGAACGCGCAGCGCGCGCGTGACGTCGTCGACGCGCCGCACGCGCGTGTCGAACTGCTCAAGCAGGAAGGCGAGGCCGATGCCGGCGAACAGGCCGACGCCGAAGCCGAGGATGGCGCTGCGGAAGGGGTTCGGCGCGTACGGCGCCGGGGGCACCGAGGCGGGCATGAGGGCGCGGTAGCTCCCGGTCGTGGTGGCGCGCAGGATCTGGAGGTCCTGGATGCGCTGCTTGAGCATGACGTAGTCGGCCGTGAGCTTGGAGGCCTCGCCCTGGTACTTGGCGAGCTGCTCCTGCAGGGCCGGCAGGGCCTTGTCGATCTGGGTGCGCCACTGCCTGGCGTCCCACTCGATGAACGCGGCGACGTAGGCATTGGCGGCAGCGGCCGCCAGCCCGGCGTCGGCGCTGTCGCCGGTGACGGCGACCACGTTGCTGCCGACGGAGTTGGAGCCCGCCGAGGCGGCCGCCTGCTGCTCGGCGGTGACGGTGTAGCCCGCGGAAGTGTCGACGTCCACTCCCTGAAGGATCGCTTCGGCGCTCCTCTGGATCTCGGGCCCGGCCATGATGTCGTTGATCGTGGCCATCTCGCCGGCGATCTGCTCTCTCGACGTCCAGGCACCGCCGAGTGGGTTCGCCAGGTCGATCTGCTGCTTGTAGAACATGGTGGCGGTGGCCTGGTACATGGGCGTCTGCTGAGCAGAGAACACCCAGGCGCTCACGGTGGCCACGGCGACGACGAGCAGGATGACCCACTTGCGCCGCCAGAGAACGGAAATGTAGTCGCGTAGCGTCAGCCCCTCGGGCTCGGGCGGTACGCCC
>CAIXSE010000067.1 GCA_903921965.1 uncultured Thermoleophilia bacterium
AGGGGTGCCTCCGCCGCCGGCCGGGCCGTCGCCGGCGGCCCTGCGCCGCGCCTCGGCGATCATCTGCGGCGAAGGGTCGGCCCCGACGGTGACGCCGCCGGTGAGCTCGCGGATCTCGGCGGTGATGTGCCCCGTGCCGCAGCCCAGGTCGAGCACGGCCTCGCCGGGCCGCAGGTCGAGCAGCTCGAAGAGCCGGCCGGCGGCCCCGCGCTGCAGCGAGGACGTCTCCCGGTAGCGCGCCGCGATCCCGGTGAACCAGGTCACCCCGGCGCGCTCACACGTAGAAGGGCCGCACGTCGCGCAGCCAGTCGTCGCTCGGGCGCTCGAGCAGGAAGGTGCTGACGAACTCCTCGCGCGGCCGCAGGAACGGGTACGTGTCGCGGGTGGCCCACGGCGGGGCCGTGTAGGCCGGAGGAGCCGCGACCACCGACTGCTTCCAGCCGCGCGCGTCCTCGTACCAGAGCTCGGAGACGCGGTGCCAGTCGCTCGAGAAGGTCGACCGCGGGTGCAGGAACGGCGGCCGGCCGCCGCGGATCGCGAAGCGCGGCGGCTGCACGCGGTAGCTGAAGAAGCGGGTGAGGCCCGGCTGGCGCAGCACCTCCGGGGCGTGGACCTCCCGGTACCAGGCGTCGGCCTCGTCGGGGTCGACGCCCTGCGGGTAGCGGAACACGCAGAACCAGCGCAGCACCGTGCGCTCCTCGAGTGAGACCTCACGGCCCAGGAAGTCGTCGGTCGGCACCGCCGGCACGGTGACCATGACCACGTCCAGCGGCACGACCTCGGGCGACATCGCCGCCAGGCCCAGCGGGGGCTCCTCGTCACCCGGCGCCAGGTTCTCGTGCACCTTGTAGTTGAAGTACCCGTACGCCTCGGCGCCGGCCGGAGGCGGCGCGGCGCGGAAGCTCACGTAGCTCAGCGGCCGGTTGCGCAGCACCTCGGGGATGTGGAGGCGCGCGAACCAGCGCTCCGCCGCGGGCAGGTCGTCCGTGTCGGGCAGGTGGTGCACGACGAACGTCTTGATCACGGAGTCCCCTCCCGGGCAGCGGCACGGTGCGAAAGCGTCCTGACCATGTCGTATGCGGACGGGGAATGCAACGACCGTGGACGCAGAAGCGCCGGTGTGATCTGGCGGATCACACCGGCGCTCCCAGAGGCGGCAAGCCATCCGGGAAGGAGGAGGTCGGGCCTTCCCGATCGGCGTGCCCGGCTCAGTGCAGCAACGCTGTTCTCTCGGCCGGGCGGTATAGCGGTGAGGGGGAGACCGCTACTGCCGTTCCCTGTGTTCTGGTGACAGTCTGCCCCCCGGTTGTTAATTTCGTTCGGAGGGTTTGTGGAGGCAGGTTGCGCTCGTGTTGTGCGCGTAGCCTGCCGCGGCGACGTCCGCGGCGCGCGAGGTGCTAGAGTCGGTCCCGCCCATGGCCGTCGCAGCGCATACCGGTTCACGCCGCACCCTCTTCTCGCTCACCACCGGACACCTGACGGCCGACCTTTGCGCGGGGGCGCTCTGGGCGCTGCTGCCGTTCCTCGTGGTCGAGCGCCACTACAGCTATGCGGCCGCCGGCATCTTCGCCCTCGTCATCAGCGTCACGCACGCCGCCGTGCAGCCGCTCGTGGGCGCCCAGGGAGACCGCTGGGAGAGCGTCTCGCTGCTCGGCGCCGGGCTCGTGGTGACCGGGATCGGCATGGGGATCGTCGGGTTCGTCTACAGCTTCCCGCTCACGCTGCTCGCCGCGGCGCTCTGCAGCGCCGGCGTCGCGGCCTTCCACCCGGAGGCCGCGCGCTGGGCGCGGCGCGCCGCCGGGACGCGGATCGCGCTGGACATGAGCCTCTACTCGGTGGGGGGCAGCGCCGGGTACGCGCTGGGACCGCTGGTCGTGGCCGCCGTGCTGACGCCCCTCGGCCTGCACGGCACCCTGGTGATCGCCGCCGTGCCGTTCTTCGGGGCCGTGGTCGTCCTCACCGCCGTCGGCCGCTTCCGCGCCAGCCAGCGGCACGCGGCCTCGGCCGCCCGGCGCATGGAGAGCATGGCCTGCGAGTGGCGGCCGTTCGCCCTGTTCGTGGCGATGTTCTCGATCTCGTCGGGCATCGCCACCGGCCTCATGACCTTCGTGCCGCTGTACCTGGTGGACGCGCGCGGCGAGACACCGGCCGTCGCCAACGTGATGACGAGCGTGCTGCTGGCCGCCGCGGCCGGCGGCACGGTGCTCGGCGGCTACTTCTCGCACCACTTCGGGCGCAAGTCGGTGCTGGTGGTGCCCCAGCTCGTCTTCGTGCCGGCGATCGCGCTGGTGCCGCTGGTGAGCGACTGGGCCCTGGTGCCGCTCGTGGCACTGGCCGGCGTGTGCTCCAGCGCCAACATGGCCGTGGCCGTCGTCTCGGCCCAGGAGTACCTGCCGTCGCGCATGGGCCTCGCGACGGGCCTGACCATGGGCCTCTGCGGCGGCGCCGGCGGCCTCATCGTCGCCGCCCTGGGGCCGCTGGGCGACGCCGCCGGCCCCGCGGCCGTGCTCTACGTGCTGGCCGCGCTGCCGCTCGCGGTGGCGCTGCTCGCGGCCCTGCTCCCGCGGCCCGCCGCCTGCCCGGAGGGCACGCTCTGGGGCCTGCGCGCCGGCGCCGGACGCTGAACGCGAACGGCACGGCGGCCGGCGTCGTCGCCGGGCCGGGCCGGCGGACCGCGCACCTCCATCAGATGACCGAGGCGCGAGTGGCCGTCCGGCCGATACCGGGCTTCCGCCGCGCTTCCTAGACTGACGAGATGGACGCCACCGGCGCGGGGGCCGCGCCCCCCGTGACAACATCACCGGCCGGCCAGAGCCAGGTGCACGGGCAGGGCGCGGGCGCCCACTGCCTGCAGCGTCCGGCCGGGGGCGAGGACGACGGCTCTCCGGGAGCGTGCGGGCGCACGCGGCCCGCCGACGATCTCTGCCACGGGCTCCTCTTCGAGAGCACGGTCCACGGCGTCGTGTACCAGGACGCCGACGGCCAGATCATCGCCGCCAACCCGTCGGCCGAGCGGATCCTCGGGGTCCCCCTGGGGCAGCTGCAGGGACGGACCTCGGCCGACCCCCGCTGGCGGGCCGTGCGCGAGGACGGCTCCGGCTTCCCGGCGGAGGAGCACCCTGCCTCGGTGGCGCTGCGCACCGGGCGGCCGGTGCACGACGTCGTGTTCGGCATCTTCAACCCCGCGGCTGGCGAGGTGCGCTGGATCACGGTGAGCGCCACGCCGGAGTTCCGCCCCGGGGAGGACACACCGTGCCGGGTGTTCACCACGTTCGCGGACGTCACCGAGCTCAAGCGCGCGGAACAGGACCTGCGCGAGAGCGAGGAGCGCATGCGCATCGCCCAGGAGGCCACGGGTCTCGGCGTGTACGACTGGGACATCACGGCAGGCACCCTGGAGTGGGACGAGCGCACGCGTGTGCTGTTCGGCGTGGGCGCGGACGAGCCGGTGACCTTCGAGACCTTCGTGTCCGGCGTGCATCCGGACGACCGGGCGCGCGTGAGCGCGGACATCCGCCGCATCCTGGGCACACCCGGGTCCCGTTCCGTGGAGCTCCACTTCCGCGCGGTGAGCCGCGCCGACGGCAGCGTCCGGCGGCTGCGGTCCACGGGCCACCTGACCTTCGCCGGCGACGCCGCGCTGCGCCTCGTGGGCGCCGTGGAGGACGTCACCGAACGCGCGAGGGCCGAGGAGGAACTGCGCGACCGCGAGGACCACCAGACGTTCATCCTCCAGCTCACCGACCGTCTGCGCACGATGAGCGATGAGGACGACATGCTGCGCGCCGCCGCCGAGGCCCTGCAGCGCAAGCTGGGCCTCGACGGCGCGAGCTGGGAACTGCCGGGAGATACGCGAGACACGGGCGGCGAGGTGTTCTTCGACGGCGACGGCCCGCCTCCGGCGGCACTTGCGCGGGGCGGGCAGGCGGGGGCGGGCGCCGTGGTCCCGGTGCTCAGGGGGCGGCGCGCGGCGGCGCGCCTGTACGTGAGCCACCGCGCACCGCACAGGTGGTCCGACAGAGAGCGGAGGCTCCTGCGCCACGCCGCCGAACGGACCTGGCTGGCCGTCGAGCGCGTGCGCGCCGATCAGGCCGTCCGCCACGAGACGGCACGCCTGCAGGCGGTGATCGACGCGATGCCGGTCGGGATCGCCTTCCTTGACGAGTCCGGCGGGCTCACCGGCCACAACGAGAAGGCGGCCGAGCTGTGGCGCGGGATAGCTCCGGTGGACTCGGTCGAGGGCTTCACCGAGTACCAGGGGTTCTGGCCGGGGACGGGCCGGCGGGTCGAGGCGCACGAGTGGCCGGCCGCGCTGGCGCTGCGCGAGGGTGCCGTCACCAAGGACGTCGTCGTCGACATCGAGCGCTTCGACGGGTCGCGCGGCACCATCGTCCTCTCCGGCGCGCCCATCGTGCTGGAGGGCCACACGACCGGCGCCGTCGTCGGCATGCAGGACATCACCGACCTGCGCCGCGCCGAGCAGGTCCTTCGCCTGCTGACCGACGAGGTACGCATCTTGCACGAGGCCTCGGTGCTCGGGACCGGCATGTCCCCCGACGACCTCACGCGCACCGTCGCGGTGCAGGCCCGCGCCCTGCTCGAGAGCGACGGGTGCAGCGTGTACCGGGTCGGCGACGACGGGAGCCTGCGCCGCCAGTTGCTCGTCGGGTCCTCTTCGGCCAAGTCCGGACCCGGCGTGCGGCGGCTGGTCGAAGACGCCGTCGCGGGAGCCGCGCGCGGCCGGCGGGCCGGAGAGGAGCGGGACGACGGCGAAGCGCCGGGACAGGGGAGCGAGCCGCACGAGGGCACCTGCCTCGCGGTGCCGCTCGCGCTGCGCGACGACGTGCTCGGCGCCATCGCGCTGCACTTCCGCCAGCCGCGCCGCTTCGACGAGCACTACGAGCGCGTGGCGCGGGCGTTCGCCGACCAGGCGGCGCTGGCCATCGAGAACGCGCGCCTCCGCGCCCGCGTGGCCGAGAGCGCGGCCGAGCGTGAGCGCGGCCGGCTCGCACGCGACCTGCACGACTCGGTCACGCAGTCGCTCTTCGCCGCGAGCCTCAAGGCCGAGGCGCTGAGCCGCGTCGACGACGTGTCGCCGAAGACGCGCGAGTCCATCGAACAGGTCCGCCGCCTCACGCGCGGCGCCCTGGCGCAGATGCGCACCATGTTGCTCGAGATGCGTGAGGAGCCGCTCAGCGACGTGCCGCTCGCGGAGCTGCTGCGTCACCTGGCCGAGGCCGCCGCCAGCCACTCGCGCGTCGACGTCGGTCTGACCGTGCGAGGAGCGGCGACCCTGCCGCCCGGCCTGCACGAGGCCCTGTACCGCATCGTGCAGGAGGCGCTGAACAACGTCGTCCGGCACGCCAGGGCGAGCCGGGCCTGGGTGGTGCTCGAGCACACCGGCGACCGCCTGCGGCTCGTCGTGGGCGACGACGGCCTGGGCTTCGACCCGACCGTGGCCCGCGCGTCGCACTTCGGACTGCGTACCATGCAGGAGAGGGCGCACAGCGCCGGCGCCGACTTCGCTCTCAGCACCCGTGTCGGCAGTGGTACGGTTATCACCGTGGAGTGGCCCGGAGGAGATCACCGTGACTGAGACGACGGCAGCACCCCGCATCCGCGTGATGATCGTCGACGACCACGAGCTCGTCCGCAGCGGCCTCGAGGCCATCCTGGACGTGATCGACGACGTCGAGCTCGTCGCCGAGGCGGAGTCCGGCGAACAGGCCGTCGCGCTCTGCGGCGAGCGCCGGCCGGACGTGGTGCTCATGGACCTCGTCATGCCGCGCATGGACGGGGCCACGGCCACACGCGAGATCCTCAAGCACTGCCCCTCCACCAGGGTCCTCGCCCTCACCAGCTTCTCGGACCCGGCCATGATCCAGGAAGTGCTCAAGGCCGGGGCCATCGGCTGCCTGCTCAAGAACGTCACCTGCGACGAGCTCACGACGGCGATCCGGCGGGCGTACGAGGGGTCCCCCACGCTCGCCCCCGAGGCCGCCGGGGTCCTCATCCACGCGGTGGTCACCCCGCCGCAGCCCGGGGGCACGCTCACCCCCCGCGAGCGCGAGGTGCTGAGCCTGCTCGTGCGGGGGCTGACCAACACCGAGATCGCCGACAAGCTGGTCGTGAGCCTCTCCACCATCAAGACGCACGTCAGCAGCATCATCGCCAAGCTCGGCGCCTCGACGCGCACCGAAGCCGCCGCGATCGCGGTGCGCGACCGCCTGGTCTGAGCGCAGGCCGCGACCCGCGGCGGCACCGGAGCTCCCCACGCCACTCCCCGCAGCACCCCGCCCGGCGGCGGACGCCGCCGGGCCGAGCCGCGGTCGGTCAGGTGACCGATGGCGGGTAGGCCGCCCGGGCAGGTGGGAAGACCCTGCTCCCGGTCACGCCCAAGACCGTTCGCACGCCCGATGTACGCAGCCGCGGCCCGGCCTAGGGTTGACGTGCAAGCGAACGTCGACGAGGAGCGGACGATGTGCGGCCGCACGCACACCTTGAGCCGTCAGCAGGTCGTGGAGACCGAGCGGCGCGCATGGCTGACTCCCGCCGGCGACGGCGGCGGAGAGTACTTCTTCGACGGCATCAACTTCTGGCGCGACCACGGCCGCGCCGGCGCCGAGCTCATCGCGCCCTGGCGCGCCCCGGTGTCGGGGTGGCGGCACCGCGCGGGCTGCCGGTGCACGGTGTGCACGTCCCGGGCGGCGGCGTGATGGGCACGCGCATCACGGGCAGCCTCGTGCGCGGAGGCCCCACGTCACGGGCGGAGCGCGTCAGGACCTACGTGGCCGGCCGGGTGTGCGCGGACGAGGGCTGCCAGACGGTGCTGTCGATCTACAACCCGACCCGTTTCTGCGGCCTGCACGCGGCCCCGGACAGGACGAGCGCCAGGCGCAAGCCGCTGCGGCCCCTCCGCCGCTGCGAGTGCGAGCACTGCGGCGCGGAGTTCGAGACCACGAAC
Source organism: uncultured Thermoleophilia bacterium (assembly GCA_903921965.1). The sequence goes on from CAIXSE010000067.1 coordinate 6,965, forward strand.
CCGGTCCGCAAGTACTGCTCGGACCGCTGCAGGATGGCCGCCTTCGCCTTCCGCCAGCGCACCGTGGAGGGCGGAAGACGGCGGAGGCCACCGGACGCGCGGCGACAAGAAGAGATGCTGCTCCCGGAGGAGATCCTGAAGGCGGCCGGGATGGACGTCGACGCAGCGTGACCCCCCGCGGCGTGCCGCCGTCTCCCTCCGGCGGCGGTGCGCGCCTCGAGCATGGGCAGCGACGGCCGGGGCGGCGGGCACTCTGCCCACGTGCGGCCGCCCCGGGCACACCCGTCCCCAGGGCTGAGCCGGCCTCAGCGCGCGGCGGCCGCGCCGCTCACGGCGGGCACTTGCCGCAGATCGAGCGGAACTGCATCGTGCTCAGGTACCGGTCGCCGCGGTCGGGCGTGATCACCACGATCGTGCCTTCGTCGATCTCGCGGGCGATGTCCATGGCGATGGCCACTGCGGCGCCGCTCGAGGAGCCCACGAAGAGGCCCTCGCGCCGCGCCAGCAGCTTGGTCATCTCGAACGCCTCGCCGTCGGACACGAGCCGGCGGTCGTCCAGTTCCTCCGGCCTGAAGATGCCCGGTACCATCGACTCCGTCATGTTCTTGAGGCCCTGGATGGCGTGGCCCTCGACGGGCTCCACGCCCACGATCCTGACGCCGGGCACGTGGTCCTTGAGGTACCGGCCGGTGCCCATGAGCGTGCCGGTGGTGCCCATGCCGGCGACGAAGTAGTCGACCTCGCCGGCGGTCTGCGCCACGATCTCCGGACCCGTGCTCTCGATGTGCGCGAGGGCG
>CAIXSE010000068.1 GCA_903921965.1 uncultured Thermoleophilia bacterium
CGATCTCGCGTCAGCCGCCGGTGCCTCCGCCGCCTCCGCGGCCGGCGCCTCAGCCGGCGGGGCGGGCGACGTACCAGCGGCCGCCTCCGCCTCGCCGATGATCGTGTCGACGAACCCGTACGTCAGCCGGTGGTCGCTGCAGATGAGTGAGCGGTAGAACTTGACCTCGGTACGACGCCCGTCCTCGCCGAGGCCGAACTCGACCGTGACGCACTTGCGCGGCTCGCGCGGCACGAGGCTGCACAGGTCGCTGCTGAGCTCCGCCGGCAGCATGGGCTCGGCGAAGAGCGGCAGGTACACGCTCGACGTGCGCCGCCGCGCCTCGCGCTCGATCGCGCCGTCGTCGTCCACGAAGTACGAGACGTCGGCGATGTGCACGTGCGCGCGGTACCCTGCGCCCTCGCGCTGCACCGAGATGGCGTCGTCGAAGTCGCGGGCCGTGTCGGGGTCGATGGTGAACGTGGGCAGGCCGGTGAGGTCGTGCCTGTCGGCGTCGGGCCGCCCGGCCCTCCCCCCTACCGCCTTCGCCTCGTCGCGCACCTCGTCGGCGAACCCCTGCGGCAGGCCCTTGGCGTACAGCATCGCGTGCAGCACGACGGCGAGGTCGTCGCTCCGCCCCAGGATCCTGACGATGCGCCGCCGGTCGCCGTGCGAGGGCACGGCCAGCACGATGTCGTCGAGGTGCGGAGCCTCCCCGCCCTTGGCCACGAGACACGCGCGCGCGTCGGCGAACAGGGGTTCGAGCGACCAGAACTTGCCCCAGCGGGAGACCCGGTACGGGAGCTCTCGCGGCGGCGTGGGCCTGCGCTCGCGTCCGGCCTCGTCCGGGCGCTCGTCGCCGGGACGCGCTCCGCCACGCCCGGCGGCGCCACGGCCTCCTCGCGCGCCTCCCCGAGACCCGCCGCCGTGCGACCGGCCGCCCCCGCCGCGGCGCTCACGCGACGCCATGCGGCGTCACTTCTTCCCGGTGAGGTACGTGAGGGCCGCCTGCAGCTGCTCGTCCACCTTGGTCTTGGGGTTCTCCTTGACCACGATGTCGGGGGCGATGCCCTTGTGGTTGATGTTGGTACCGTTGGGCGTGAGGTAGACGGCCGTGGTGAGCTTGAGCGCGGCGCCGTCGCCGAGGTCGACGATGGTCTGCACGAGGCCCTTGCCGAAGGTGCGTGTGCCGATGATCTCGGCGCGGCCGTGGTCCTTGAGGGCGCCGGTGACGATCTCGGAGGCGCTGGCCGAGTACCCGTTCACGAGGACGACCATCTTCTTGTCGGTCGCGACCGGCCCGTCGGTGCTGAGGACCTCCTCCGGGGAGTGCAGTCCGGATGTGGACACGACCACGCCCGTCTGGAAGATCCCCGTGACGTCCACGGCCTGCGTGAGCAGCCCGCCCGGGTTGTAGCGCAGGTCGAGGATGAACGACTGCGCGCCCTTCTTCTTCAAGTCGTCGACGTCGTCGCGCACGTCGCGTGCGGCCAGCCCGCCGAACTCCCAGAGCTGCACGTAGCCGACCTTCTGGCCGTTGGAGACCTTGATCCGGGAGTGCGTCTCGGGCACCTCGATCTGACGCCGGATGAGGCTGTACGCCTTGACCGGCCCGCCGTCCTTGGGCTCCACGCCCAGCAGGACCTTCGAGCCCTCCTCGCCCTTGATGCGGGAGATGCTGGTGTCGATGGCGACGTCTTTCGTGGACTTGCCGTCGACGGTGACGATGATGTCGCCCGGTTTGAGACCCGCCTCTTTCGCCGGCGAGCCGTCGAACACGGTGGTGATCACGAGGCCCGTCTTGCCCTTCTCCAGCGCCGCGCCGATGCCCGAGTACTGGCCGCTCTGCTTCTCCTTGAACGACTGTGTCTCTTCGGGCGAGAGGTACACGGTATACGGGTCGTCGAGCGACTTGAGCAGCCCGTCGACGCCTGCCGTGCTCAGCTTGTCGACGTTCACCGGCTTGTAGTACCGGCCCTGCAGCTCCTCGATGACCCGCGCGGTGAGGTCGCCGGCCTGTTTCGCGGAGGTGGTCTGGCCGGCGGTGAGGCGCACGGTGCTCTCGCCGTGCAGGTACCAGCCGACGAAGTAGCCGCCGAGGAACCCGAGGGCCACGAACAGGACGACGATGAGGGTGCGGAGCGCGCGCATCAGCCCATGCTAGAGGGTAGAGGGGACTGCTTCAAACGCGGCCGGACGGGCGGCGGCGTCAGGGCAGGTAGCCCATCGGGTCCACCGGATTGCCGTTGACGCGCACCTCGAAGTGCAGGTGCGGGCCGGTGGAGAAGCCCGTGGAACCGACGTAGCCGATCACCTGGCCGCGGCTCACACGAGCGCCGTTGCCCGCCGTCAGGGACGACTGGTGGGCGTAGAGCGTGGAGATGCCGCCGCCGTGGTCGACGATGATCACGTTGCCGTAGCCGCCCATCCAGGTGGCGTAGATGACGGTGCCGCTGTCGGCGGCGCGGATGGGCGTGCCGTACCCTGCCGCAAGGTCGATGCCGGTGTGCAGCTTGCGGTAATGCAGGATCGGGTGGATGCGGTAGCCGTACGGCGACACCACCGGCGCGTTGACCGGCCAGATGAGCTGGCCGGTGCCGCCGCCGGCGCCCTGGGCGCCGGCGATGATGCCGCCGAGCGCCTGGCTCTCGGCGAGCAGCTGGTTCTCCTGCTGCTCGAGCAGCGCCAGGTTGCCGGTGACCTTCTTGAGCTGGCCGCTCTTCTCCTTGCGCAGGGCCAGCGAGGCTGCCCGCTGCGCCGCCTGGGCGGCCTGCAGGGCGGCGAGCTGCTCGTTCTGCGCCTGGAGGTCGTCGACGGCCTTCTGCACGCCGTGCTCCTTCTCGGCCACGGCCTTCTTCTCGCGCGCGACCTGGTCGCGCGTGTCTTCCAGGCCGCCGACCAGCTCGTCGTTGCCGCTGATGAGGTTCTTGACCACACTCACGCGGCTGAGAAGGTCCTCGAAGCTCGTGGACGCGAGGACGACGTCGACGTAGCTGAGGTCGTCGGTCTTGTAGGCGATGACGACGCGCTGCTCGAAGTTGTCGCGCTCCAGGACCAGCTTGCCCTGGGCCTGTCGCAGCTCCTGGCGCTTGAGCGTGAGCTGCTGCTGGAGCACGTCCAGCTTCTCCTGCGTCACGGTGAGCTTCTCGCGCACGGTGCCGATCTGGTCGCCGATCCGCGCGAGCTGGTCGTCGATGGCGGTGAGGCGGCCGTCGAGCGAGGCGATCTGGTCCTTGAGCGACGACTTCTGCTTCTTGGCCGCCTTGATCTTCTCGCGCGTCTTCTCGAGGCTGGTCGGCGCCGCCCCGGCGAAGACCGGCACCAGACCGACGGCGACGGCCGCGAGGGCGACGGCGACGATGAGTCTGCGCAGCGTGGTCATGCGGTCACGCGTCCCTCCGGGCGGCGGGGGGCTCTGCGGCCGCCCGCCCCAGCTCACGTCTTGAGGTAGCGGCGCAGGGCCACGAGGCTGCCCAGGGCGCCGAGCGCCGCGCCGATCACGGCCAGCGTGGGCAGCAGGCCCAGCGGCCAGGTGCCGCCCTGCCACCACACCGACAGCACGCGAAGGTTCAGGAAGTTGATCTGCGAGCCCTTGATCCAGCTCGCGATACCCCAGTTGCCGACCCACACGAACACGGCCGCGAGGCACGCGCCCACGAGCCCGGTGATGAACCCCTCGAGCACGAACGGCCAGCGGATGAACCAGTTGGTCGCGCCCACGAGGCGCATGATCTCGACCTCACGGCGCCGCGCGAAGATGGAGAGCCGCACCGTCGTGCTGATGAGCAGGATGGCAGCCGCCGCGAAGATGACGGTGGTGACCCACATGCCCTTCTCGATCAGGCTGATGGTGCCGAGCATCTTCCGCACCGTCTCCTTCGCGTACTTCACGCCGTTGTGCGTGCCGGGGTCGTTGTCCACGGTGGGGTCGTCGAAGAACCTGGCCGCCACGGCGTCGACCTGGTCGGCATCCTTGACCTGGATCTCGTACGACGCCGGGAGCGGGTTGATGGGCAGGTTGGCGACGATGCGCTCGCCGAAGCGCTCGCGGAAGCGGCGGAGGGCCTCGTCCTTGGAGATGTACTTGTAGCTCTTGACCTGGGCGATGCCCTGGATCTTGCGCTCGAGCCCCTGCGTCTGCTGGGGCGTGGCCGTGTCCTTGATGAAGACCTCGATCATGACGCGGTTCTTGAGGCTGGTGGCGCCCTGGTTGAGGTTGTCGCGGGTGACCAGCACGGCGCCGAGGATGGCCGTGCTGATGAACACGGTGATCACCGCCGCCATGGCCATGACCCAGTTGCGGCGCATGGACCCGAAGGCCTCGCCGAGGAAGAACCCGATGCGCATCAGACACCCGCCTCTTCAGCCTCGGGCACCTGGTCGTAACTGCCGCGCCGCTCGTCGCGCACCAGGCGGCCGCCGTCGAGCTGCAGCACGCGCCGCCGCATCCTGTTCACCATGTCGCGGTCGTGCGTGGCGACGACGACGGTGGTGCCGGTGCGGTTGATGCGCACGAGCAGCTGCATGATGCCCACGGCCGTCTCGGGGTCGATGTTGCCGGTGGGCTCGTCTGCCAGCAGGAGCGGCGGGTGGTTGACGAAGGCGCGCGCCACGGAGACGCGCTGCTGCTCGCCGCCGGAGATCTCGTGCGGGTAGCTGTCCACCTTGTCGCTGAGGCCGACGAGACTGAGGATCTCCGGCACCTTCCGGCGGATCGACTTCCGCGGCTCGCCGACCACCTCGAGCGCGTAGGCGACGTTGTCGTGGACGGTCTTGTTGGGCAGCAGCTTGAAGTCCTGGAAGACGCAGCCGATGTTGCGCCGCAGGAGCGGCACCTTGCTGCCGCGCAG
>CAIXSE010000069.1 GCA_903921965.1 uncultured Thermoleophilia bacterium
AGCGACCTTCCGAATCGCGATTTCAGTTGGACGTACCTCCAACGGTACAACTGGTTGAAATCGCGATCGCGACCATGCCTCCCGCCTCGGTACGGGGTCCGCGAGGCCGCCCGGGTGGTGGCCCTCCCGGCGCTGGGGTCCGCCCGGACGACCGCGTGGTGACCGCGCACGACCCGGGGTGCCCGCACGCGGCGAGGGGCGGGCGGGCGGCCCCTCCGGACCTCCCGCCCCTCAGCCCCCGCCGGCCGCTTCGGCGGCCCGCGCCTCGTCCAGCGCCACGCGGCCGGCCGAGCGCTGCCGCTCCGGGTCCAGGCGCAGGGTGACGATCGCGGCGACCAGGGCGAAGCCGCAGCCGATGAAGAACGGCACCTGGTAGCCCACGTAGTTGAGGATCATGCCGGCCGCCACCGGCACGACGATGGCGGTGGCGTGCAGCAGGGTCACCCCCATGGCCAGGCTCGGCGGGATGTCCGCCGGCACGGCGATCTTGCGCAGGTACGTGGCCGCGCCGATGGCCGAGAACGGCGCGATGAAGCTGTAGATCACGTAGAAGACGCAGGCGAGCCACACGTTGCCCATGAGGGCGTAGCCGGCGAGCGCGACGATGTAGGCCACGTTGATGGCCGACAGCGTGTGCCGCTCGCCGTGGCGGTCGATCATGCGCCCGGCCCAGGGCGAGAAGACCATCGCCACGACGGTGGAGACGATGACCACGAGCGACACCGCCGAGACCCCCATGCCGAAGCGGCTCACCAGCACCCACAGGCCGAAGGAGAAGAAGAGCTGCTGGCGGGCGCCGTCGAGCACGTTGAGCACGTAGTAGTACCGGTAGTCGCGCCGCACGACGATGCGCTGCCGGGGGAGCTGGGCCGCGATGAGCCTGCCCTCGTGCAGGTGGGGGAAGCCGACGACGGCGGCCGCACCGAGCAGGGCGATGACGCCGCACACCACGTACACCTCGTGGTAGAGGTCTGGCCAGCGCAGGAAGAGGACGAGCACGGCGGCGGTGCCGACCAGCGCCCCCGCCTGGGCGATGCCGGCCATGGTGCCCAGGATGCGGCCGCTGTGGGCCTCCTCCGAGAGGCTCATGCCGAGCGACACCTGCGTCTGCAGCACGGTGTGGAACCCGAGGCTGCCCAGGACGACCCAGGGGAGGACGCTGGAGAAGCTCGTCGCCAGCGCGTAGCCCGCGGTGCCGACGGCGAGCACGACGAGGGCCAGCGCCGTGAGGCGCTGCTGCGACATGCGGTACAGCAGCGCCGTGATCAAGATGAGCAGCAGGCCGGGGACCTCGCGGATGGCCGTGATGTAGCCGAACTGCGGCCCCGTGAAGTGCAGCACGTCGGCGAAGTAGTTCGTGGTGACGGCGTTGCTGGTGTTCATGGCGAGGCCGAACGCCAGCGACATGGCGGCCAGCATGACGTAGCCGCGGCCGGCCGGCGTGCGCCAGGCCGCGGGCAGGCGGCGTCCGTGCTCGATCGCGCGCGGCGGGTCCAGGGTCGGGGCTCCTTCGCGGACGCGAGAGGGGCGGGAGGCCGCAGGCCCGCCCGCCCCCGTCGTCTTCTCGGCTGAGGCGCGCCGCCGGCGCGCCTCTCCTACTTCGTCTTCCCGAACAGCCTCCGGCGCACGGCGGCCATCTTCAGCCACTGGATGCCCTCCGTCGGGTTCAGCTCCTTCGGGCAGGCCTCCACGCAGTTGGTGATCGTGTGGCAGCGGTAGGCGCCGCGCTCGTTCGA
>CAIXSE010000070.1 GCA_903921965.1 uncultured Thermoleophilia bacterium
AGATACCCCGTCGCTGTCGAACCCTGGCTCTGGAAGGTGATCCACTTGCACACCGTCCCGGCAGGCACGTCCAACCCGCTTGCCTCAGCGGTGTAGCCCAGCGGCTCGGTCTCGTCGTAGGCGAACATCGTGCGCAAGACCGCGAACGCCGGCGGCTTCTCCCCGGGCTGCACGGTGGGGATGGAGACCGACGGCCCCGACGACGTGCTCTCCGCCGACATGACGTCGGTCAGACTGGGGACCCCGCCCAGGTCGGTCACCGGGCTCGTGGGCGACGGCGAGGTCGTCACAGGCGCGCCCGAGCCGCCGCAGGCGACGAGGGCGAGCCCCGCGAGCAGGACCACCACGGTCGCGAGCAGGACGGCACGTACGAGCACGACTGGCCCCTTCATGATCCACCCCCAGCCCCTGGACCCGGCCCGCGGACCCACGACCGCCCGCACGGTCGCTTACCCATTCACGGTACCCGGGGCGAGGCATTGGTGCCGTTTGGAGGGCGGCGCTCTCCCAACTGAGCTGGCGGCCCACGAGGGGGGTCAAGTAGAGCCGAGGTGGGCGGAGAGAGGCCGGTCGCGTGACGGTTGCCGAGCGCACGTCCAGGAAGACCGTGGAGACGATACGGACCTGGCTTTCGTCGCCTGCGTCGCCTCGGCCGCTGATCGCCCCTAGAACTGTCTCACCGCACGAACGCAGAACTGCATGAACTTGCCGTAGTGGGCTTGGGCGCCGGTGCCGAAGTCCTGAGTCCACGCCGCCGTCGCGCTGTTCAGCACGATCGAGTAGTCGTCCGACGAACTCCAGTACCCGGCAGATGAGAAGCCGCCGATCGCCTCGCGGTTCTGGAACAGCTTGTCCAGCTCGGCCCGACACGGCAGGAACCAGTCGTCGTGGCCGCCTTCTGCGAGGTGGTAGCAGATGAAGGCCGCTCCGCCGGTGCAGGTGTAGTACTTGCCGTCAACGGTGGCTGTCTGCCTCACGATGGACTCGGTATTCGCCATCCCAGTCCCGAGGGCCAAGCCGGGACCGGCAGGCCCGATGGCGCTCCCTCCGCCGGCAATGCCGCCGACCGTGCTCCAGATCGTGCCGGCCGTGCCGGCGCTCTGGTCCGCCCTCGCAGCAACCAGGCCATGCAACTCGCCCGGCACGTACCCCGGGTCCGCGGAGACGAAGAGGTAGGCGACCTTGCCGCCGCCGAACTCGTCGCCGACGCCCAAGGTGGTGACGAACACCCAGTAGTCCTGCGTGGTGCCGTCACGCGCCGTGACCGTGTATCTCACGGGCAGGGCGAAATCGTTGACGGTCAGGCCGCTGACCTGGGGATCGCCGAAGATGTCCACGGACGCCCCATCGGTGGTGAAGTCCGCGACGAGGCTGGTGAGATCGACTCCCCGGGGCAGGAGCACGTAGACCTCGTGCCTGTCTTCGTCGATCAGTCCCTTCATCAAAGGCTCTCTGATGCCGAACGAGGTGATCCGCTTGAGAGAGTCGGGAGCGATGCGGAAGCCCAGGGGGTCGCTCCAGGGACCCGCGCCGCGAGAGCTCCGAGCCCTCACCTGCCAAGCGAGATCGACGTTCTGAGGCAGCGGCGCCTTGCTCCGGTACGTGAGGCCCTTGATGCCGGTCTTCGCCAGAACGACCTTGCCGGCCTGAAGCACCCTCAGCTCGTAGCCACTCGCACCTTTGGCTCTTCCCCACACGAAGTCTGGTGTCTCGGAGCCGATCGCGCCGTGCGGTTCGCTACCTTCTGGCTTCGCCGGCTTTCCGGCGGCATGCGTCGTGGCCGGCACGACGCACCCGAACAGCAGGATCGCAACCGCGACAGCAACGACTGCCAGCGTCGTCACAGGTGGAGACGGCCTGACATCGTTTCGCTGGAAGCCCATCTTCACTCCCCTGTTCGGCTTTGTCCCCAGACTCGGCTGCGGCACTGCCCGCCAGATCGCAGCCCCGTCTCGATCCGACGTCTGGCCTGATCTCTTCGACCTGCTCCTTTGAGCGCTCGGCGAGACGGTTGTCCTCATGCTGCTCGTCTTTGCGCGGATCGAACCGCATCTTCTTCCGAAGTGCGACGTACTCTCCGCCCTCAGGCTGGTCCTGGAAGACGCCTCATCCGCCTATCAGCCTGGCCTTGCACGAGGCGAACTCAGCGTCCGTGAGGATGCCCCTGGCGTGAAGCTCCGCCAGCCGTTCTATCTCCTCTGCCATACTGACCACCGCGACGCCAGCTGGGGTCGGGGCGAGTGCCGGCGACTCATCGCTGGTCCGTCTTGATCGAGCCTCGGACACCGCCTGGGCCGGCGCAGCCTCGACCGGAGTCGTGGGCTCGGCAGCGATCGTTGACGCGGCCGTAGCCGCGCTCTCTGCCGAGGTCCCGGTCGCAAGCGTGGGCGCAGGCGAGGGTGGAGTCTCAGACGCCGGTCGAGCCGGCGACCTTCCCTCAGCCGCAGACGACGGGTCCTCGTGCGGGTCAGGGGTGACCGGGCTGCCTTGCGCGGCAAGCCGGCCCTGCGCGAAGGAGACCTTCGCGGCCTCTGCCGCCTTGCCGACAGCGACGGTAGCCGCACCGGCCGACGCCGCGATCTTCGCCCATCCGGAGCTCAGGGACGACCCGATGCTCGCTGTCTGCGGAGCGTCGGACTGCGAGACCCTGGCAAGCGACTCGACCAGAGCGCGCATGGCACTGTCAGCCCAGATGAGGTGACCCTGCTGGTCGTATCTCAGAACGTCCACCGAGTTGATCGGCCCGTAGTCCTGGAGAGTGAAGAGGCCCTCCTGATAGGTGATCACTTTGCCCGCCCAGGCCGTGGTGGTCCCGAACGTCGCTATGACCAGCGGGCCCTCACTCACCAGATGACCGGCGACGGCCTTCGACTCGACCCAGGCGCGCATCAGGTCATTGGCCCAGAGGAGCTGACCCTGTGTGTCGTAGCCCAAGACGTCGACAGCGGAAATCGGGCCATGATCCTGGAGCGTGAAGACCTCGTTCGCGAAGGTGATGGCTCTCCCCGACCACTGCGTGACCGAGCTGAACGTCGCGACGAGCACCTCAAGTCCGTCAATGCCCCGTCCTGCCACTTGTTGCGCTGCCGGCCCCGTGAGTGACTCGTAGTCGGCAGCCAAGCAGCCGAAGGTCGCACAGCCGCCGTTCTCGTTCCAGCAGTCCTCGTGGTGAGGGATCCCGCACGCTCCGCAGAAGAGCACTTCGTCGTGGGCCGTCAAGTCCGTCATGCAGTAGGCGCACTTCTTGCCCACCACCTCACTCGCCGAGTCCGCACGAACCGGCTCTGGGACCGGTCCTGAGGCGGGTGCGATCTCAGGGCCCCGGAAGCGCACAAGACACAAGCTGCAGAACGCCGCGGTGTCCGCGTTCTGGGCTCCGCACCTGGGACAGATCAAGGTCGCCGGCCTCCCGGATCAGGGCACGGGTGCAGCATCGGGTCCATGCTCACGGCTGACCTGACACCGGCAGCAGGATCGTGCTCCCGGCATAGATGACATTCGCGTTCTGCAGTCCGTTCACGCCGACGATGATCGCGATGTTGTCGCGATAGTCGATGCCGTTCTTCTTGCATATCGAGGTCAGGTTGTCTCCTCGCTTGACACGGTATCTGCGGAACGTCACCACGCCGTGCACGCGCACGGGTTTGGCCGAAGGACTCGGACCGGCCGCCGCAAGCTGCTTCTTCACGCTGTCGAGTTCCGCCTGTTGCCCGGCAAGCTTCGCCTTCTGTCCGGCAATCGCGGCTTGCTGGTCCCGGATAGCGCCCCGCTGGTCCTGGACGACCTGCGCGAGCTCATCGCGAGAGGATGTGAGCCTCGATACGCTTCTGCTCGTGGACACCAGCCAGACTCCCAGCGCAACGGTCAGGACGAGGAGTGCCAGGGTGACTCCCAGGAGAGCCCGTCCTGGCCCTCTTCCCGCGGAGGGCTCAGCCGAAGAGTCGACCGTGTCATCGCCCAGGTCCACCCGCTTGCCCGGCTCATCGAACACGTAGAAGCCGTTGAGCCTCTGCACACTGCCGTTCTTCCACTGGAAGAAGCCCCTCGTCCGCGCGATCGGATCGACGACGTACGCGACGTGGAACGGTAGATCGAAGTAGTTCTTCTGGATGAACAGGTCGTAGTCCGAAAGGAAGATCCCGTAGTTCGGGTGGGTGTGCTGCCACCCGACTATCCTGGAGTCCGGGAACAAGCGCTCCTTCTCCGCGTGGA
>CAIXSE010000071.1 GCA_903921965.1 uncultured Thermoleophilia bacterium
GATGTTCGGTCCGGACTGCATCTGGTACAGGAAGAACATGATCAGGATGAGCATGGTGACGTAGCTCAGCATCAGCGCGAGGTGCAGCGCCCACGGGCGCTTGCGCTCGCACTGCCGCATCTTCGCCTGCGTGAAGAAGTGGTACGGCAACTCCGGGAGCGCGGCGAAGTAGTCGCCGATGCCCGCGCCCTTGCCGGCCATCGTGAACCGCCACATCCGCAGGATGTTGATGCCCAGCAGGATCACCAGGACGATGGCCATCGCCCAGTCGAAGCGGTGGACCCAGTGGGCCGGCAGGAAGGCGTCCTCGCCGTCGTACGCGCTGAAGCTGCCGCCGTTGAGGATGCCGAAGACGATGAAGCCGATGGCGGTGAGCGCCGCGGCGATGAAAATCGCGATGACCTCCCACGCCGGCGAGCGGTAGAACAGGCCGCTGAGGCCGCTGAAGTCGTACTTGCTGGTGAGCCAGCGGCGCGCGGCCATCATGGTCTCGCCGGGCTCGGCCTCCTTGGGGCACTGCTCGGAGCACTCGCCGCAGTAGTAGCACATCCACGGCTCGGTCTGACTCTTGAGCTTGTCCTCCAGACCGAGCTGCAGGGCGTGCATCGTGCGGCGCGGGATGATCGTGCCGCCCTCGGAGTGCACGCAGACGGCGGAGCAGTTGCCGCAGTTGAAGCACTTGTTGACGCTCTCGCCGCCGTACTTCGCGAGGTCGTCGGCGAGGCCGGGGTTGATCTGTGAAGCCATACCCGCTGCCTCAGATGAACAGGTTGACGTTGGCCTCGTCGGCCTTGCCGAGGTAGGCGGCGACGCCCTCGAACTCGATGCCGTCGATGAGCTCCTCGGGCTTGAAGCCGAGGATGTCCATGCTCAGCGTGCAGGCGACGAACTGCACGCCCTGCTCGCGGGCGCTGTCGAAGAGCTCCTCGAGGGACATGCCGCCGGCCGCCTTGGTGGCCTTGCGCATCATGGAGGTGCCCATGCCCAGCATGTTCATCTTGGTGAGGGCGGTCTTCTTCGTGCCCTTGGGCATCATGCCGCCGAACATCTTCTGCAGCGTGCTCTTGCCGTCGACGGGGACCTTCTCGACCCTGCGCAGGATGTTGAGGCCCCAGAAGGTGCAGAAGATGGTGACCTCGTCGCCCATCGCGGCGGCGCCGTTGGCGATGATCAGCGCCGCCATGACCTTGTCGAAGTCGCCGCTGAACAGGATGATCGTCTTCTTGCTGGTGTCCATCAGGACCCCTCTCTCTGGACGGCTTGGTAGGGGAAGTAGCCTTCGTCGTCGACTTCCTTGATCTCCGCGATCCAGCCGTACTTGCGCAGGCCCATGACCCAGAAGGTCACCTCGCGGGTGGGCTTGCCGACGGCCGCCGCGATCTGCGGGATCGTCAATGGGCCGCCCTGGAGGGCGGCGAGGATCTTGCGGCGCATCAGCTGCTCGTCGCGGACGACCTCGCGCACGGGGCGCATGGCCGGAGCGACGGCGGCGTCGACGGCGCCGGGCGTCGTCGTGGGAGTCACTGGCACACCACCTCCAGCATGCCGTCGATCATGCTCCTGATCTGGGCGTCGGTGTAGCCCTGCAGGTCGATGGCGTCGGACGGGCACACGGGCACGCAGCCGCCGCAGCCCTTGCAGGCCGTCTTGGAGATCGCGGCGATCTCCTTGCCGTCGGCGCTCACCTTGGTGATGGCGTCGTACGGGCAGGTGAACTCGCACTCACCGCACCAGGTGCAGGCGCCGGTGTCGACGGTGGCGACCAGCGGGTCGAGCTCGGCGTAGCCGCGCTTGAGGATGGCCGCGCTCTGCGTGACGGCGGCGAGGCCGGAGGCCACGGCCTCGGAAGAGGTCCGTGGGGCCTGGCACGTGCCGCAGATGTAGGCGCCGTCCACCACCGTCTCCACGGGGCGGAGCTTGGGGTGGATCTCGTTGTAGAAGCCGCTCTGGCCCACGGGGAGCTTGAGCGCCTTGGTCAGGCCCTCGTTGTCGCGCGGCACCATGCCGGTGACCAGCACGACGAGGTCGGCCGTCAGCGCGACCTCTTCGCCCTCGCTGAGGAGGTCCTTCGCGGTCACCGTGATGCCGCCCTTGGCGGCCTTCTCGACCGTCGGGAGCTCGTCGTCCGGGTACTTGACGAACGCCGAGCCCTTCTCCAGCGCCTCGGCGTACAGGAGCTCGTACTTCCCGTAGGTGCGGATGTCGCGGTAGAAGTGGTACTGGTGCACGCGCTTCGGCAGGTCGGCGACCAGGGTCGCGGTGTGCACGGCGGAGGTGCAGCAGTAGCGCGAGCAGTAGGTGTTGCCGCCCTCCACGTCTTCGCCCTGCCGGGAGCCGACGCAGTAGATGTAGGCGACGGTGTTGACCGGGCGGCCGTTGTACTTGAGCTCGCCGCCCGCCTCCACCATCTTCTTGAACTCGGCGATGGTGACGACGCCGTCGAGGCCCCAGCCGAGCTCGCCGTCTTCCGGCTGGTACGCGTCGGCGCCGGTGGCGATGACGATGGAGCCGACGTCGACGGTGATGGTCTCGAGCTGGTCGCCGTTCTGCACGCCCAGCGTCACCTGGTAGTTGCCGAAGCTGCCGGCCTTGCTGATCAGCTCGGCCTGCGTGAACACGGTGATGCCCGGGTGGTTCCGCACCTTGGCCTCGAGCTCGGCGATGAGCGCGACGCCGTTGCGGCCGTGCGGGTACATGTCCTTGAACTGGCCGACCCAGCCGCCGAGCATGGCCTCCTTCTCGATGAGGAAGACCTGGAGGCCGATCTCGGCGAGGCCCAGGGCGGAGCGCAGGCCGGTGATGCCGCCGCCCACCACGAGGCTCTTCGGCGTCGTCTCGACGACGATCGGCTCGAGCGGCTCGGTGAGGCGCGTGCGGTTGATGCC
>CAIXSE010000072.1 GCA_903921965.1 uncultured Thermoleophilia bacterium
CACGCCGAGCACGCTGTAGATGTAGGCGGCCGACGAGCCCATCGCCACGAGGGTGTTCATCGTGGTGCTGCCGTGGCGCAGCGCGGTGAGGGCCGTGGTGTAGAACTGCCAGCCCACCCAGAACTGGACGATGCTGGCCAGTCCCCACAGCAGGTAGCCGTTGTGCAGCCACGACGGCAGGAACGGGAACCACTCCGGCTGCATCGTCCCCACGAAGATGATGCTGCTGAGCACGAAGCCGACGACGACCTTGAGCTTGAGACGGCGGTAGGCCGCCGCCCGCGCCGCCTCGGCGGCGTCGGCGGCGGCCTCGGCGCTCTCGGGCGCCTCGCCGGCGGCCGGCGCGGCCGGCTTCACGACCTGGTAGCCGGCCGCTTCGACGGCCTTCACGAGGTCGTCGTGGGTGGCCTGGCCGGGCACGTAGGTCACGGTCGCCTTCTCGGTGGCGAGGTTGACGTCGGCGTGGAGCACTCCCGCCGGCTTGCGGAGGGCCTTCTCGACGCGCGCCACGCAGCTGGCGCACGTCATGCCGAGGATCGGCAGCGTCTCCGTGGCCGTCACGACGCCGTAGCCGGCCGCCTCGACGGTGTGTACCAGGTCCTCGGCCGAGATCACCGCAGGGTCGAACGTGACGCGGGCTTTCTCGGTGGCGAAGTTGACGTTCGCCTCCGACACGCCCTGCAGCTTGCGCAGCGCCTTCTCGTTGCGCGCCACGCAGCTGGCGCACGTCATGCCGGTGATCGGCAGCTCCAGTGAGGTCTCGTGCCGGTCCATCGTCCTGCGTCGTCGGTTCGTCGGTCCTGCGCGGCGTGCCTGACGGCGACCGCGTCCACGCTTGAGTCTTCCCCCGGCCAAACGAGGCGGGAAGGCGGCCTCCAGTGTACCCAAGGGGGTATGGCCGCTCACGCCGCCGACCTCGCCGGCCGATGAGTGTCGTGAGGATTCCTGCCTCGTCCACCCGCGGGCGCGGGGCGGACGGCGACATCGGGGGCTGCCGTGGCGATCTGGGACGAAGAACACGAGTGCATGGACCGTGAGCGGCTCGAAGAGCTGCAGCTCGAACGCCTGCGCGGGATGACGGCGTGGGTGGCCGGGCGCGTGCCCTTCTACGGCAAGCGCCTCGGCGACGCCGGCTTCGCCCCCGGCGACCTGACCGACCTCGGGGTCCTGCGCGGCCTCCCGTTCACCGAGAAGTCGCACTTCCGCGAGGAGTACCCCTTCGGCCTGTTCGCCGTCCCGCGCGACGAGGTCGTCGAGCTGCACTCGTCGTCGGGGACCACCGGCAAGCCGGTCGTGGCGGCGTTCACGGCCGGCGACCTCGACCTGTGGGCGGAGCTCGTCTGCCGGATCTCGGTGGCCGTGGGCGTCGTCCCCGGCGACACGGCGCAGGTGACGCTCGGGTACGGGATGTCGCCGGGAGGCCACGGCCTGCAGTACGGGCTGCAGCGGGCCGGGGCCGAGGTGATCCCGGTGAGCGCCGGGAACACCGAGCGCCAGATCCAGCTGATGCAGGACCTGGGCACCACGGTGCTGGTGGCCACGCCGACGTACGCGCTCCACCTCGGGGACGAAGTGCGGGCGAGGGGGGTGCCGGTCGAGGACTTCCGCCTGCGGGTCGGCATGTTCGGGGCCGAGGCCTGCAGCGAGCAGATGCGGGAGCACATCGAGGCCATGCTGCCGCTCACGGCCACCGACAACTACGGGCTCACGGAGATCGCCGGGCCCGGCGTGGCCGGGGAGTGCGAGTGCCGCACCGGCATGCACGTGGCCGAGGACCACTACATCGTCGAGTGCATCGACCCGGAGACGGGGCGGCCGGTGCCCGACGGCACGCCCGGGGAGCTCGTGTTCACGACGCTCACCCGTGAGGCGTCCCCGGTGCTGCGCTACAGGACCCGTGACATCAGCACCGTCACGCGGGCGGCCTGCCCCTGCGGGCGCACCACCGCGCGCCTCGGCAAGATCGTCGGGCGCACCGACGAGATGTTCGTCGTCAACGGGGTCAACGTGTTCCCCTCCGCGGTCGAGAACGCGCTGTTCGCGCTTCCCGGCGTCAAGCCGTTCTACCGGATCGTGCTGCGGCGCGAGTCCGGCCTCGACCGCTTCGAGGTGCAGGTCGAGGTGCAGGCCGGGGTGTTCGACGCGCCCGAGGACGAGCGCGCGGACTACGCACGGCGCGCGGCCCGGGAGCTGCACGCGGCGCTGCTGGTGACGCCGCTGGTCACGCTCGCCGGGCCGGGCGGCATCGAGCGTGTCGAGGTGGGCAAGACGAGACGCGTGTTCGACGAGCGCGGCGCCTGAGCGGGGTCCCGGGCGCCCGTTCCACGCGACGACGGGGTCCGCGTCCGCGTGACGCCGGCCGGCCCGGTATGATTGCCGGGCGCACGTGCCGGCTGAAGGAAGGCGTCATGACCATCTGGGACCCCACACACGAGACCATCGACCGCGAGCGCCTCGGGGCGCTGCAGCTCGAGCGCCTGCAGGGCATGCTCGGGCGCGTCTACGAGCACGTGCCGTTCTACCGGCGCACGCTGACCGAGGCCGGGTTCCAGCCGGGCGACCTCAAGAGCCTCGACGACCTCGCGGCTCTGCCGTTCACCGAGAAGTACGACTTCCGCGACGAGTACCCGACGGGCCTCTTCGCGGTGCCGCTCGACGAGGTCGTCGAGATCCACTCGTCATCGGGCACCACCGGCAGGCCCGTGGTCTGCGGCTTCACGCAGAACGACCTCGAGACGTGGACCGAGCTGGTGGCGCGCCTGGTGGTCGCCGCCGGCGTGCGCAGGGACGACGTCGCCCAGATCTCGTTCGGGTACGGCATGTTCACCGGCGGCTTCGGCCTGCACTACGGGCTGCAGCGGGCCGGCGCCAGCGTCATCCCCATCAGCGCCGGCAACACCGCCCGCCAGATCCAGTTCATGCGCGACTTCGGCACCACGGTGCTCATCTGCACGCCGTCCTACGGCCTCTACATCGGTGAGACGCTGGAGAAGATGGGCCTGCCCAGGGACGAGCTGAAGCTGCGGCTCGGGCTCTTCGGCGCGGAGGGGTGCAGCGAGGAGCTCCGCGCCCAGATCGAGAAGCGCCTGCCGATGAAGGCGACAGACAACTACGGGCTCACCGAGATCATCGGGCCCGGCGTGGCCGGCGAGTGCGAGTGCCGCGACGGCATGCACATCGCCGAGGACCACTTCATCGTCGAGTGCCTCGACTCGGCGACCGGGAAGCCGGTGGCCGACGGCGAGGTCGGCGAGCTCGTGTACACGGCCGTGACGCGCGAGTGCTCGCCGGTGCTCCGCTACCGCACCCGCGACCTCAGCACGCTGACGCACGAGCCGTGCGCCTGCGGGCGCACCGTCGCGCGCATGGGCAAGGTCGTCGGCCGCACCGACGACATGTTCATCATCAGCGGCGTCAACGTGTTCCCCTCGGCCGTCGAGCAGGTGCTGCTCGCCATCGAGGGGGTAGAGCCGTTCTACCTCATCGTGCTCGACCGCGTGGACGGGCAGGACACGTTCGAGGTGCAGGTCGAGGTCACGGAGGACCTGTTCGACGGCTGGATGGACGACCTGCGTGCCTTCGAGCGCCGCGTGACCGAGGAGCTGCGCTCGGCGCTGCTCGTGCGGCCCAAGGTGAAGCTGGTCGAGCCCGGCAAGCTGCAGCGCAGCGAGGGCAAGGCGCAGCGCGTGGTCGACAAGCGCCCCTGAGCGCTCACGGCCGCGTCTGTGCCGGCGGCCGTCGTCGCACGACGTGAGCCGGCCTCGGCGGCGGTCTACAGCTTCTCGAGGTCGGCGAACGCACCCTCGCGGTGCAGCCGCAGGCAGGCGTCCACCACGTCCGTGTCGAGCGTCACGCCGCGTTCGCCGGCGAGGTAGTCCATGGCCGCCTCCACGCCGAGCGCCGGCCGGTGGGGCCGGTGGGACGCCATGGCCTCGACGACGTCGGCCACCGCGAGGATCCGCGCCTCGAGCATGATCGCGTCGCCGGCGAGGCCGTCGGGGTAGCCGCTCCCGTCGATGCGCTCGTGGTGCTGGCGCACGATCTGCGGGAAGGGCCCCACATCGGCGAGCGGGCGCAGGATGTCGGCGCCCACTTCGGCGTGCAGCTTGACCATGGTGAGCTCCGCCGGGGTGAGCGGACCCGGCTTGCACAGCACGTCGAGCGGCACGGCCGCCTTGCCCACGTCGTGGATGGCGGCCGTG
>CAIXSE010000073.1 GCA_903921965.1 uncultured Thermoleophilia bacterium
CCTCTTTCACGACGAACGGCTGTCCGGTGTAGCTCTCGAGGAGCGCCGCGATGAAGCCCTCGTCGTAGGTGCAGATGGAGTCCCCCGTGTCGGGCAGGCCGGAACAGTCCAGGTCCTCGGACACCGTGATCACGAACTCGCTCTTCTCGGCGTCGGCCTTCTCCATCCGCAGCACGCCGATGCCGAGCTCGCGCAGCACACGCTGCAGGTCGGCGACGTAGTCGCCCAGGTCGTCGGGCCTCGTCAGCAGGCGGTCGGCGAAGTGCCGGCCGGCCAGGCGCCCGGCGTCGTAGAAGACCACGTCGGCCGTGTCGCTGCCGTACCGCTGCTCGAGCACGTCCCGGAAGCAGAACTGCATCAGCCTGTAGACCTCGAGACGCGTCGTGTTGCCGAGGTTGGGACGGCCCAGTTCGATGTCGCCGAGCAGGTCCCACGAGAACTCGTACTTGCGCTCGCCGTCCACAGGTTCCTCCCTCCATCGTACTGGTACGCACCGACGCATACCCGGCCGCGTCGGTCGTCGAACTCGAAACCGCCCGCGAGGGCGTCCAGGCACACGGCGCAGGCTTCCGCGTCGCGGGTCACGCCGCGCGCCGGATCCCGGCGACGGCCGCACCCACGTCGAGCGCGGGCCGGTACGGCCTGTCCGGCGCCACCGCCTCGACGACATCGCCACGGCGATGATACGCGCTCCAGACAGCTCCTCGTCGCCGCACAGGCCGGACGGGCAGCCCGGGCCGTCGATGCGCTCGTGGTGCTGCGGCGCCGCCGCCGGCACCCAGCGACTGGTACCCGACCGGCGCCTGCTCGAGCACGTCCCACAGGCGCGCCTCCTCGAACGAGGCGGCGCCGTCCTGGCGGACGACCCCTCGATCGGTCATGCCCGCCCGCCTCCCCTCACGTACCCGCGAATGCTGACGGCGGCCTTCAAGGGTGTCAACGGGAGTCCGGGGCACGCGCCGATGGAGCCCGGCGCGGCCACGCGGGTACGATGACCCCATGGCGGATGAGCCGGCAGCACACGAAAGACACGGCCGCGGCCACGTCCGCGACCTCGACCCCCAGATCCGGGACCTCGGCTGGGTCAGCCTGCTCGCCGACCTGAGCTCCGAGATCGTCTACCCCCTCTTCCCGATCTTCGTGACCACGGTGCTCGGCGCCCCGGTCGCGCTGCTCGGCCTGATCGAAGGCATCGCCGAGGCCACCGCGAGCATCACCAAGTACCCGTTCGGCCAGGCCGCCGACTACACCGGCCGCCACCGTCCCTTCGTGCTCGGCGGCTACGGCCTGGCGGCAGCGGGCAAGCTGATCCTCGCGCTGTCGTTCGTCTGGCCGGTCGCCCTCGCGGGCCGGTTCGTGGACCGCTTCGGCAAGGGGATGCGCACGGCGTCGAGAGACGACCTCATCGCCGTGCACACCGCGCCCGGCCAGCAGGGGCTGGCCTTCGGCCTGCACCGCACGATGGACACGCTGGGGGCCGTGGCGGGGCCGCTCGTGGCGCTCGCCCTCATCGAGCTGCACGTGCCGATGCGCTGGATCTTCGCGATCGCCGTCGTCCCCGCGCTCCTGAGCGTGCTCGTCATCCTCCGGCTCGTGAAGGAGCACCGCGCGGAGCCCCGCCGGGAGGCCGCACGCCCGTCGCTGCCTGCGTCTCCGGCCTTCCGCTGGCTGCTGGCCGGCTCGCTCGTGTTCGCCGCCGGCAACTCGAGCGACATGTTCATCCTCCTCAAAGCCAAGGACATCGGCCTGGGCACGGCGGTCGTGATCCTGCTCTACGTGCTCTACAACGCGGTCTACGCGGGCGCCTCCCTGCCGCTCGGCGGCCTGAGCGACCGCGTCGGCCAGTACCCGGTGGTGCTCGTCGGCTACGCCCTGTTCGCGGCCGTGTACCTCGGCTTCGCGGGCGCGGGTTCGGGCTGGACGCTGGCGGCGCTGTTCGCGGCCTACGGCCTGTACATCGCCGCCACCGAGGGCACCAGCAAGGCCCTGGTGGGGCGCGCCATCCCCTCCGGCGAGCGCGCCTCGGCCCTGGGCCTGTACTACACGGCGACCGGGGTCGCCGGCTTCGTCGCCAGCACCGTGGGCGGCCTCCTGTGGAGCGCGTTCGGGCCGTGGGCGACGTTCACGTACGGCGCGGCGGCCGCCCTGGCCGCCGCCGCCTTCATGCTTCTCGGGCACGGCCGGGTCCGCGCGGCGCTCGCGGCCGGGGAAGATGCGGCCGGGGACGGCGACGCCGGTCCCAGCGGCCCCGGCCGGGACGCCGCGGCGGCGTAGACGAGGGCGGCCGGCCGCCCTTCCGGCGCCGGTCCGCGCAGCGCTCGCCCGCGCCGCGGCCGCCCGCACACCCTGTCGAGACGCGGGAGAAGCGGGTACGATGACGGGCGTAACGTCACGACCCGCCACGGAGGCTCCATGGCGATCACCTGCCCCGCCTGCGGCCGCGCCAACGACGACGACGCCAGCTTCTGCTCCGGCTGCGCCGCAGAGCTGCCCGTGCGCTGCAGCTCGTGCGGGGCCTCTCTGGCGCCCGACGCGGTCTTCTGCCGCTCGTGCGGCAGCCAGGTCGGGCGGGGCGGCGCCGGCCTCACCCGGCCAGCGGCGCCCGCGCCCGGCATCGAGGACACGCAGATCGAGCCGCGGGCGGGCGCCGGCGGCGCGGCCGCCCGTCCGGCGGCGCCGCAGGGTCCGGCCGGACCTGTGCCGGCGGCGGCGCCGACGGTGTACGCCGGCCCCGGGCCGGAGAGACCGTTCGCACCGCCGCCGGCGCCCACGCCGGGTCAGGGCGGAGCGGCGGCGGCGGGTGCCGCCCAGGTCCCCTCGCGGGCCCCGGCCCCCGACGCCGGCCGGCCGGCATCCGTGGTCCCCGCCGGCAGCCCGCCTCAAGGCCCGCCGCCGGTGACGCCGTACGGCGGCGCCCCGCAGGGCCCGCCGCCGGTCGTGCCGCCGCCGCCGGCGCCCTCCTCCGGGGGCGGCGGCGGACGCCGCAGGGGCCTGCCGGTCTGGCTGCTCGTCCTCGTCATCCTCGCGGTCGTGGCCGCGGCGGCGGCCGTGGCCTTCGCCCTCCTGCGTCCCGGCGGCGGCGGCGAGAAGCACGCCTCGGCTTCGCCCTCCGCAAGCTCGTCGCCGTCGCCCTCCGCGAGCGCGAGTCCGTCGGTCTCACCCACGGCCTCGCCGAGCCCGGGGGCGGCCGGCTTCCCCATGGCCGTGGCCGGCGGCCGCAAGGGCAACATCCTGACGACGGTGGACGCCGACGGCGCCACCGTCCCGCTCAGCGGCAAGCTCGGCACGCAGGTCTTCCAGGTGGCGTGGTCGCCCGACGGCCGCCGGCTGGCCTGCGTCGCCGGCGACTGGGAGTCGGCCCGTCTCTGGCTGGCCGACGTCGAGGCCGGCTC
>CAIXSE010000074.1 GCA_903921965.1 uncultured Thermoleophilia bacterium
CCCGGTGCTCGAGGAGATGTCGGGCGACTACCCCGAGGTGACGTTCCTCAAGCTCAACGTGGACGAGTCACCCGAGGTCGCGCAGCAGTTCAACGTCATGAACATCCCCAGCATCCTCGCCTTCGAGGGCGGGGAGCTCAAACAGCGCATCGTGGGCGCCATGCCCAAGGCGAAACTCGTCGAGGAGCTGGCGCCGTTCCTGGGCTGAGCCCGGGACGACAGGCGAAGGTGTGACGGCGGGCGGCCCGGAGGGCCGCCCGCCGCGCGTACGGAGGATCGCGAAGCCGAGCGAGAGCGGACGCCTGCGGCCCGCCCGGAGCCACGTCGCCGGGCTCAGCTCACCAGAGCCCGCCGGCGGCCAGGAGCTCGCCGACGGACACGGGCTCGAGCCCCTTGGCGCGCAGGCCCTTCACGATGGCCGGGATGGCCTTCTGCGTGTTCCACTCCGTGTGCATGCAGATGATGCTGCCCGCCTGCGAGCCGTCGACGGCGCGGCGCGCGATCTCCGCCGGCCCCGCGCCGGTCCAGTCGGCGGTGTCCACGTCCCAGTTGACGACGAACGGGTAGCCCGCGCTGCCGGCCGCCTTGAGGGTCGTCGCGTTGTACGACCCGTACGGCGGCCTGAACAGGGGCGCGGGGATCGCGTCGCAGGCCTTCCACCACGTGTCGGCGTTGCGCAGCAGCTGGCTGCGCGCCTCCTCGTAGGAGACCGTCTGGAAGTCGGGGTGGTCGAAGGAGTGGTTGCCCAGCTCCATGCCCAGGTCCACCGCCTCCTGCGCGACCTCCGGGTACTTGCTCACGCTCTGTCCGGTGCAGAAGAACGTGCCCTTGACGCCGAGCTTGTCCAGCGCCCGCATGATGTGCCGCCAGGCGTAGCCGGAGCCGCCGTCGAAGCTCAGCGCGACCCTCTTGCCGGCCTTGGGCACGTCGAGGATGAGCTTCGCCGGACGCGGGGCCTCACAGGCGATCGGCACGGCGGAGCGGGTCTCGTTGCCGGCTGCGTCGGTGGCGGTGACGACAAGACGGTAGGTGCCGGGGAACAAGGAGCCGCCGTCCTTGCCCTCCGCCGCCCACGACACGGTCTCAGAGCCGGCCGCCTGGTGCGGCGAGCCCTGCTCGCCGGTCTCGCGGCCGAGCGAATCGACGACGGCCCAGGTGACGGTGACGTCCTCCTGGGCCGGTACGTCGTACGTGAGCTCGAGCTGCGCCGGGCCGTCGATGCGGTCGGGCGACGCCGCGACCGCGCCCACCTCGGGCGCGGTCGTGTCGACGACGACGGTGTACTTCACCGTGTCGCCACCGCCGACCGCCTTGACCTCCATCACGTGCGCGCCGTCGCGGCCGTGGTCCTTCGGCGCCACCACGTAGGCGATCCTGCCGGTGTGCCAGTCGCCGCCGTCCACGCGCCACTTCGCGGTCACCGCGGCGCCGTCCTGCCCGGTGAAGCGCACGAGCACCTTGCCGTCGTGCCGCTCCTTGTCGGTGGCGATGGTGACGCCCGCGACGGTGGTCGTCGGCGTGGCGCCCGGCGCGCCGCCGCCGCCCCGCGCCGCGGAGCCGCCCGGCCAGGGGAGCCCGAGGTGGCCGAACCAGGGGCCGGCGACCAGGACGCCCGCGACGACCACTACGGCGATCGCGGCCGTCAGTACCCAGGGCCACACGCTGCGGCGCCTGCGGCGCCTCCGCGGCGGACGTGCCGCCGGAGCCGGCCCGCCGGCGCGGTAGTAGTTGATGCCGCCGGGCTGCGTCACTCAGGCGCCTCGCCCGGCGAACGGGCCGGAGCCGCCGTTCAAGCAGGCTCCAGGCGCACGCCGGCGACGTCGTAGCTGAACGAGACCATCCTGTCGGAGAACGCCACGTCCATGCGCGCCTGGACGTCGACCGGCAGCTTCCGGAAGCGGTCGCGGATGAGCGCCGTCTTCGCCGCCGGCACCGCCGCGGCCTGGAGCCAGTACGCGAGGTCGGTGGTGCGGCGGGCGGCGCCGCGGCGCGTCACGCGCAGCCCGGCACCCCTGGCCAGCTCGTCGATCTCGTCCTCGCGGTAGTGCCGCCGGTGGGCGGGCTCGCGCAGGCGCGCCAGGTCGTTGAAGTCCTTGTCGGTGACCTCGTCGACCACCGGGTCGACGATGACGATGCGCCCCCCGGTGCTCACCAGGCGGAGGAGCTCGGCGAGCGCCGCGCCCGGCTCGGGCAGGCGGTGGAAGGCGTTGCGGCACACAACGAGGCTGAACGACCCCGCCTCGTACGGCAGGGCGTAGAGGTCGACCAGCGAGAACGAGACGTTGTCCAGGCCGAGCTCGACGGCGAGGCGCCCGCCTTCGTCGAGCATGTCGGGCAGCTCGTCGGCGGCCTCGACGCTGCGCACGTCGGAGGCGATGGCGAAGCCGGCGAGGCCGGCACCGCAGGCGAAGTCGAGCACGGTGTCGTGCGATGTGGGTCGCGCGAGGTCCACCAGCAGTTCGAGCGTCGCGTCGCGCATCTCTTCCACGTCGTCTCCCTTCGTCGCCGGCCGCCCCGGCCCGGTGCTACCTCAGCCCTTGTTCCCCGAGAAGATGGTGCCCGTCGCGCTCAGACCGATGAGCACCTCGTGGCCCTCCACCCTCGCCGACTCGGAGTGCGCGCCGCCGGACTCGCCCACGCACAGCTCGGTGGCGAGCGTCTCGGCGCGCAGCGTCTCGGCGTGCCGCTCCACGACGGCGGCCAGCTCGTCCGGGACCGACAACGCCAGCCTGATCGTATCTTCGATGCGCAGGCCGGCGTTCTTGCGCGCGTTCTGCACGGCGTGCACGAGCTCGCGCGCCACGCCCTCCTCGCGCAGGACTTCGTCCACCGCCGTCGCCAGGGCGACCGTGCGGCCGCCCTCGGACTCGACCTGGTAGCCCTCCGGCGAGCCGGTCTCGACGAGCAGGTCCTCCTCGGCGAGACGGACCTCGCCGTCGCCGGCCGTCAGCGTGACGGAGCCGGCGCCGCGCAGCTCGGCGACCAGCGCGGCGGTGTCGGCCTCACGCAGCACCGCCTGCAGCGCGCCGAGCTGCTTGCCCAGCCGGGGGCCGAGCACCTTGAGGTTCGGCTTCACCGTGTAGGCGACGAGCTCGCTCTCGTCGCCGGCCAGGCGGAGCTCCTTGACGTTCAGCTCGTCGGTGACGACGTCGCGGAGCCGCTCGACGGCATCGCGCTCCGCCCGCGGCAGCGCGACGACCACCTCGGCCAGCGGCTGGCGCGTCTTGACGGCCGCGGCGTTGCGCGCGGCGCGGCCCATCTCGACGACCCGCCGCGCGGCCTGCATGTCGAACGAGACGCCGGCGTCGATGGCCTGCTCGTCCACGACCGGCCAGGCGCAGAGGTGCACGCTCTCGGGCGCCGACGCGTCGGCGCCGCGCACGAGGTTCTGGTACAGCTCCTCGGCGACGAACGGCGTGAACGGCGCCAGCAGCTTGGTGACCGTGACGAGCGCCTCGTGCAGGGTCTGGTAGGCGGCCAGCTTGTCGGCGTCGCTCTCCGACTTCCAGAAGCGGCGCCGGCCGCGGCGCACGTACCAGTTGCTGAGGTCGTCGACGAAGTCCTGGATGCGCCGGCAGGTGCCGGTGGCGTCGTAGGCCTCGAGGCCGTCGGTCACGTCGAGCACCAGCGAGTTGAGCTCACCGAGCAGCCAGCGGTCCATGAGCGGCCGCTCCTCGAACGGGACCGCCTCCGTCGCCGGGTCGAACCCGTCGATGTTGGCGTACACCGTGAAGAAGCTGTACGTGTTCCACAGCGTGAGCAGGAACTTGCGCACCACCTCGTCGACCATCTCGGCGCTGAAGCGGCGAGGGCTCCACGGCTGCTGGCTGCCGAACATGAACCAGCGGAAGGCGTCGGCGCCCTGGTGGTCGAGGATGTCGTCGGGCTGCACCACGTTGCCCCTGCTCTTGCTCATCTTCTGGCCCTCGGCGTCGAGGATGTGCCCCAGGCACAGCACGCGCTTGTAGGAACTGCGGCCCTCGACGAGCGTGGCGATGGCGAGCAGGCTGTAGAACCAGCCGCGGGTCTGGTCGATGGCCTCGGCGATGAAGTCGGCGGGGAAACGCTCGCGGAAGAGCTCCTCGTTCTCGAACGGGTAGTGCCACTGCGCGAACGGCATGGAGCCCGAGTCGAACCAGGCGTCGATGACCTCGTTCACGCGGTGCATGTGCGCGCCGCACTCCGGGCACGTGAGGATGACGTCGTCGACGTAGGGCCGGTGGAGCTCCAGATCCTCCGGGACGGGACCGGCCGCCAGCTCGCGCAGCTCGGCGACCGAGCCGACGCAGTGCAGGTGCCCGTGCTCGCAGCGCCACACGGGCAGCGGCGTGCCCCAGTAGCGGTCGCGGCTGAGCGCCCAGTCGACGTTGCCCTCGAGCCAGGCCCCGAAGCGCCCGCTCTTGATGTGCTCCGGGTGCCAGACGACGGCGTCGTTGGCCTTGAGCAGCTGCTCCTTCATCGCCGTGGTGCGGACGTACCAGGTCTCCTTGGCGTAGTAGAGCAGGGCCGTGTCGCAGCGCCAGCAGAACGGATACGAGTGCGCGTACGGCTCGACGCCGAGCAGCAGGCCGCGCTCCTTGAGGTCCTCGGTGATGGCCGGGTCGGCGTCCTTGACCCACACCCCGGCCCACGGCGTGACCTCGTCGATGAAGCGGCCGTCGAGGCCGACTGCGTTGACGATCGGCAGGTCGTTCTCGAGGCCGACGCGCATGTCGTCCTCGCCGAAGGCGGGGGCGATGTGGACGATGCCGGTGCCGTCGCCGGTGGTGACGTAGTCGCCGGCGATCACGAAGTGGGCGCGCCGGTCCGGCGTCATGTAGGCGAAGGGCGCCTCGTAGTCGAGCCCGAGCAGCTCGGCGCCCTTGAGCTCCTTCTCGACGACGGCCTTCTTTCCGAGCACCTTCTCGACCAAGCCGCGGGCCAGGATGAAGCGCTCGCCGCGGCTCTCCACGACGGCGTAGTCCACGTCCGGGTGCACCGCGGCCGCGACGTTGCTGATCAGCGTCCACGGCGTGGTGGTCCAAACGGCGAGCGAGACGCTCGTACCGGCCTCGCCGGTGACCTGCTGAGCCGCCTCCGGCGTCAGCGGGAAGCGCACGTAGATGGAGTCCTCGGTGACGTCCTTGTACCCCTGCGCCACCTCGTGGCTGCTGATCGCCGTGCCGCAGCGCGGGCAGTACGGGACGACCTTGTGGCCCTCGTACAGCAGCCCCTTGTCCCAGATCCGGCGCAGCAGCCACCACACCGTCTCGATGTAGCCGTTGGTGTAGGTGTGGTAGGCGTCTTCGAGGTCGACCCAGAAGCCGATGCGCTCGGTGAAGCGCTCCCACTCCTCGAGGTACGTGGACACGCTCTCCTTGCAGAGGCGGTTGAACTCGGCGACCCCGTACTCCTCGATCTGCTGCTTGCCGTCGATGCCCAGGCGGCGCTCCACCTCGAGCTCGACGGGGAGGCCGTGCGTGTCCCAGCCCGCCTTGCGCGGCACGCGGTACCCCCGCATGGTCTTGTAGCGCGGGAAGAGGTCCTTGAAGATGCGCGACACCACGTGATGCGAGCCCGGCCTGCCGTTGGCGGTCGGCGGCCCCTCGTAGAACACGAACACCGGCGCGTCGGCGCGCCCCTCGAGGCTCTTCTCGAAGATCTGGTGTTCCTTCCAGAACGCCAGCACGCGGGCGTCGAGCGCGGGGAAGTCGACGCGCGGGGAGACGTCCTGGAACCGGGGCTTTCTGTCGCTCATGGGCTCGCTCTCTGCTGGTCTCGGGCCGGAACGTCGAGTGTACCAGACGGCACCGGCGCGCCTGCGGCACCCGGCGCCCGCCCGGGGTCGGACCCGCGCCGCGCCCCGTGTACACTCCGGGCATGCTCGCCTTCCTCGACTACGACGGCACGCTCACCACGCACGAGTGCAACGAGATCGCCCTGCAGAGGTTCGTGGGCGACGCGTGGCGGCCCATCGAAGCGGAGCTGAAGGCCGACAGGCTCAGCCACGCCGACGGCTTCGACCGGCAGGTCGGCCTGGTGCAGGCGCCGCGGGCGGAGTTCCTCGGCACGCTGGTCGAGGTGGCCGAGCTCTCCCCGGGCCTGCGCGGCTTCCTCGAGGAGCTCGAGCGGCGCGGCGGGCGAGCCGTCCTCGTGAGCGCCGGCCTGCGCGAGGCCATCGAGGCGGTGTGGCGGCGCGACGGTATGCCGCCGGTCGAGCTGTACGCCAGCGAACTCGTCGGCGAGGGGCCCGGCGGCGGGCCGCCGTACCACCTCGCCTTCAACCCGGCGCTCGGCGACTGCCCGCGCTGCGGGCCGCGCCTGTGCAAGGGCGCGCTCCTGCGCGAGCTGCGCCGACCCGGCGAGACGGTGCTCGTGTTCGGCGACGGGGCCAGCGACGTGTGCCCGGCGCGCGAGGCAGGCCTCGTGTTCGCGCGCGACCACCTGGCGGAGCGCTGCGCGGCCGAAGGCCTCGAGTGGCGCCCGCTGCCCGACTTCACGCGCGTGTGGGACGACGTGGGCGCGTGGCTCGCGCGCACGTGAACGGGGCGGGCGGCGCGGCTGCGGGCCTTCGCCGGCCGGCGTCGGAGACCGCGCTGCTGATCGTCGCGGGCGTCGCCCTGCAGGCGCTCGTCTGGGCGCTCGTGATCGTCGTCTTCTCGAACCTGCAGCTCGGGTACGGCTTCCACGACCTCTCCGACGGGTCGTGGTACCTGCACTACAAGGACCTCGTCGCCCTGGGCCAGCGGTTCTACCGCGACTTCGCCTTCGAGTACCCCCCGCTGGCCATACCTCTGCTCATGCTGCCGCCGAGCTCGAGCGTCGCCGCGTACGAGCTCTGGTTCAGCGTGGAGATGATCGGCCTGTGCGTCGCCGCGGCGGGCATCACGGCGGCTGCCGCGGCGCGACTGTGGAGCGGCCGGACGCGGCCGTTCCTGGCCACGGTGGCCTTCGCCGTGGCCGTGGCCGCCGCGGGGGCGATCACGGCCAACCGCTACGACGTGGCCGTGGCCGCCACCCTGGCCGCCTGCATGCTGTTCCTGGCGTACAGGCGGCCCGCCGGGGCGGCCGCGGCGCTCGGGGTCGGCGTGGCCCTCAAGCTCACCCCGGCCATGCTCCTGCCCCTCGTGCTCGTCGTGGCCGAGGGGCGCCGCAGGGTGCTCTGGGCGCTCGTGGCGTTCGCCGTCTTCGCGGCCGTCCCGTTCCTGCCGTTCCTCGGCGCTCCCCGGCTGTCCACGATCGTGACGTTCCACGCCCAGCGGCCCCTGCAGGTGGAGAGCGTGCCCGGCACCGCCTTCCTCATCGCCGGGGCGATGGGCTCGCCGAAGGTCAGCACCGGCAACTCGTACGGCTCCCAGTCGCTCTCCGCCCCCGGCAGCACGACGGTCGCGGCGGTCTCGCCGTGGCTGGGCGTGCTCGCGGTGGCGGCCGTCTACGTGCTCGTGTGGCGCCGCCGCGCGCTACTGAGGGCGGCGGCTCAGTACGTCCCGCTCGCCGCCCTGACCTGCGTCCTCGCCTTCACGGTCTTCAACAAGGTGCTGTCGCCGCAGTTCCTCGTCTGGACCTTCCCGCTCGTCGCGCTCGTCGTGGTCGGCGAGGGCCGGGGACAGCGCGTGTGCGGCGTGCTGACCCTGCTGGCCATCGCGCTGACCCAGGTGGAGTTCCCGGCCCACTACTGGGCCGTCGTGGCCCTCGAACCGTGGCCGGTCGCCGTGGTGGTGGCCCGGAACCTCACGCTGGTGGCCGCCGCCGTGGCCGGCGCGGACGCGCTGTGGCGGCTGCCGTCCCGGCCCCCGCGCACGGCGCCAGCCGGGGGCCGCCAGGTTTCTGCGCCGCCGCCGGTCGCGTAAGATTGCGGCGGCTTGCCAGGGGCGCGGCCGGCGATGTGCCGCCGCGCCCTTCTCGTGCGTCTCCGTCGCAGAGGACGAGTGGACTCCAGACTCAAACGCAATCTCATCCAGTTCGTGAAGTTCTGCGTCGTGGGCGGCAGCGGCGTGGTCGTCAACCTCCTCGTGTTCACCGCGGTGCTGCTCGTGTGGGCGAGCGCGACCGGCCACATCCACTCCGCCGCCGACTTCGCCGCCTCGGTCCGCGGCTTCGTCGTCAGGAAGGACACCGAGGGCGTCCCGACGGCCGCCGTCTACGTCGCCAACGCCGCCGGCTTCGTCGTCTCGGTGCTCACCAACTACTACCTGAACCGCCGCTGGACGTTCCGCTCGAGCGCGGCGGTCGGCGCCGAGCTCACCAGGTTCTTCGTCGTGAGCGTGGCCGCGTACCTCGCCAACCTCGCCGTCTTCTCCGTCCTCCACTCCGCCGTCCACGTCGCCCCGATCCCCAGTCAGGTCATCGCCATCGCCTGCGTCATGCCCATCAACTTCGTCTTCAACAAGCTGTGGAGCTTCCGCACCGCCTGACCGCCTCCGGCGCCGGCGGCCGGACGCACCACGTGAGCGTCCCCGGCGCGCTCCTCGTGACGCTCGTCCTCACCACGCTGGTGCTCGTCGTCCTCCTCCCGCGGCTCTGGTACCGGCTCCACGACGTCTCGGACATCACCGTCTACTTCGACTACGCGAGCCGCATCGCCCGCGGGGAACGCCCGTTCACGCCGTCGTTCGAGATCGAGTACCCCCCGCTGGCCGTGCCGCTGTTCCGCCTGCCGGGGCACCC
>CAIXSE010000075.1 GCA_903921965.1 uncultured Thermoleophilia bacterium
CAAGGGCGTCGTCATGTACGCCGGCGAGGTCGTCGAGAGCGGCACGACGGCCGACATCTTCAACGACGCCCGGCACCCGTACACGCGCCAGCTCATCAAGGCCTTCCCCAACATCCACGAGAAGCGCGAGATGGTCTCGTCGATCAAGGGCGACCCGCCGAACCTGCTCGAGCCGCCGCCCGGCTGCGCCTTCTGCCCGCGCTGCGACGAGAAGGTGGCGGCCTGCGAGACCGAGCACCCGGAGCTCGTCGAGGTCGGTCCCGGCCACTTCGTGCGCTGCCTGCAGATCGCCGGGGGGGCGTGATGGCCACGGCGGCGCAGAAGGGGTCGGTGGGCGCCGGCGACCTCGCCTCGGCGCAGGCGCGCGACGGCGTACTGTTCGACGTCACCGGCCTCGAGGTCTACTTCCAGGTCCAGCAGGGCTTCCTCAAGGCCATGGTCGCCAAGCAGAAGAAGTACGTGCGCGCGGTCGACCACATCAGCTTCCAGGTGAAACAGGGCGAGATCCTCGCGCTCGTCGGCGAGTCGGGGTGCGGCAAGACCACCACGGGGCGCGCGCTGCTGCGGCTCGAGGAACCCACCGGCGGCCACATCCTCTACAAGGGCCTGCCGGTCGAGAAGTTCTCCACGAAGACGCTGCGCGAGTACCGCAAGAAGGCGCAGATCATCTTCCAGGACCCCTACAACTCCATCAACCCCAAGCAGACCATCTTCGACATCGTGGCCGAGCCTCTCGAGGTCAACGGGCTCGTGTCGAGCGAGCGCGAGAAGGAAGACCGCGTCATCAAGGCCATCAGCGAGGCCGGCCTGCGGCCGGCGACCGACTACCTGTACCGCTACCCCCACGAGCTCTCGGGCGGGCAGCGGCAGCGCGTGTGCATCGCCGGTGCCACCGTGCTCGACCCCGACGTGATCGTCGCCGACGAGCCCGTGGCCAGCCTCGACGTCTCCATCCGCAACGACATCCTCAAGCTCATGGTGGAGCAGAAGGAGAAGCTCGGCGTCACCTACATCTTCATCACGCACGACCTCTCCCTGGCGTGGGTCATCAGCGACCGCATCGCCGTGATGTACCTGGGGCGCATCGTCGAGATCGGCGACACCGAGGAAGTCGTGGCCAATCCCAGGCACCCGTACACGCGGGCGCTCATCAGCGTCATCCCCGTGCCCGATCCTCTGGCCAGGCGGGAGCACGTCATCCTCACCGGTGAGACGCCCAACCCGGTCGACATCCCGCCGGGCTGCCGCTTCCACCCGCGCTGCCCCGAGGCGATCGACGCCTGCAGGGAGACGGATCCTCCGGCGGTGCACATCGGCGGCGACCACTACGCCTCCTGCCTGAGGATCACCTGACCGCGCCGCAGGCGCCGCCCGCCATGCCGCCGTCGCGTATCGACATCTGGCCCGGTGAGGCCATCGAAGCCATGCACCTGGCCTCGCTCGACCTCCTCGAACGGGCCGGCGTGCGCGTCGAGTCGCCGGCCGCGCTGGACCTCTTCCTCGCCGCCGGATGCTCCGTCTCCGGCGGCCGTGTGCGCGTGCCGCGGCAGGTCGTGATGGACGCCGTCGCCGCCTGCCCCGCCTCGTTCACGCTGGCGGCGCGCGACCCGGCCCGGGCCATCGTCTTCGACGGCGAGCCCGGCCCTACCTACGTGCACAACATGGGCGGCGCCGCCGACGTGGCCGACCCGCGGACGGGAGCGCTGCGCCGCGCGCGCCTGCGCGACCAGATCCTCGGCAGCCGCGTCATGCACGGCCTGGTCAACCAGCACGGCGTGACGTCGCTCTGGCAGCCGCAGGACGTCCCCGGCGAGCTCGAGCCGCTGTACTCCTACCTCGTGCTCGCCTTCGAGACCGACAAGCCGCTCGGCGGCCCCGGCATC
The DNA here is from genome assembly GCA_903921965.1 of uncultured Thermoleophilia bacterium. The sequence continues at coordinate 1,884 of CAIXSE010000075.1, forward strand.
TCGCACGCCTATCAGGCCAGGTACCTCAAGG
>CAIXSE010000076.1 GCA_903921965.1 uncultured Thermoleophilia bacterium
CGCCTCATCGACGACTTCGCCGACACCGGCGGCCTCATCATCGACGGCGCCAACTCCATCCCGGAGGAGGCCAGGCCCGAGAACGTCATGGCCTTGAGGGAGGCCGTGGACGAGTACGGGGCCTGGTGAGGTGACGACTGGCGAGGGCCGGCCTCCCCAGAGGGGTGAGGCCGGCCCACCGGACGCGCTGCCCGTGCGACGGCCTCACCCGCGTCACCCGATCTGCTCCGCAAGCTCGACGATGATGCCCTCCGGGCCGCGGACGTAGCAGAGCAGGTACAGGTCCTCGTACCGCTCGACCGCGCCGACCAGCTCGGCGCCGTGGGGGCGCAGCCCGGCGAGGACGGCCTCGAGGTCGTCGACGGCGAACGTGACGTGCCGGATGCCCAGGGCATTGGCCGGCGCCCGCGCGCCGCCGTCTCGCGACGGCGGCGTGAGGAACCTCGCGAGCTCCACGCGGCTGTTGCCGTCGGGCGTCCGCAGCATGGCTATCTCGGTGCGGACGCCGTCGAGGCCCACGACGCGGTCGACCCAGCGGCCTTCGACCGTCGTCCGGCCCTGCAGTTCCAGGCCGAGCGCGGCGAAGAAGCCGATCGCGGCGTCCAGATCGGCGACCACGATGCCGACGTGGTCCATCCGTTCGATCGTCATGCGCTTTCCACTCCCTTCGGGCAGGGGACCCGCGGGACACGAGAAGAGCGGGGCGGCCCCTGTCCCCGACGGGCCGCCCCGCTCCGCCTTCCGGGTGCTGCGCCGGCGACGGCGCGTCCCGGTGTCAGTCTTCGAGCTCGAGGATGTGGTTCTCGAGGATCTGGGTCTTGTAGTCCCACGGGCCGTTGATGGCCTCGAGCTTGAGGTACCACTCGGCCGTCTTCACGAGGACCTCGGCGTTGATGACCCCGCAGATCTGCCCGGCGATGACGTTCACGCCGAAGCGCGCGGCCTCGTCGCGCACGAGGTTGAAGACACGGTGGATCGGCGTGTCCAGCGGGTTGCTGATCTCGATCGACACCTCGACGACCTTCTTGCCGGTGCGGCGGTGCGTCTGCGGCAGGCCGATGGTGCCCTGGATGTTCGTGAACCCGCCGGTGGTGTTGCGGATGCAGCGCGCCAGGTGCCGGGCGATCTCGAGGTCGTCGGTGTCGAGCACGACGTTGAAGTAGGCGTCGTGCTGCTCGAGCGCGCCGACGATGGTCGCGCCGGCGGTCGGGTGCAGGCGCGCCGGGCCGATGTCGGGGGCGCGGTCGGGATCTACCAGCACGGCCTCCTTGAGGCCCTCGTAGTTGCCCTTGCGGATGAACGTGAGGCCCGAGTTCTCCGGCCGCCGCGCGTTCTTGCCGGTGAAGTAGATGGGGACCTCGTAGCGGTCGTAGATCGCCTGGCCGAGGTCCTCGCAGAACTCGCGGACCTCGTCGATGGTGATGCCCTTGGCCGGGTAGACCTCGATGGTGTCGACGGCACCCACGCGCGGGTGACGGCCGTGCTGCCGCTCCATGTCGATGAGCTCGTAGGCCTTGCCGGCCATGTCGAGCAGCGCTTCCTTCATGACCTCGGGGCGCCCGAGGATCTCGGCCGGCAGGCGGTCGAAGTCGGCGTCGGGCTCGTACCCGATGAGCTTCATGCCGTCGCGGCCGCGGAGCGTGTCCATGATCGCTTCGATGACCTCGGGGTGGGTGCCGTCGCTCATGTTGGGGTCGGACAGGATGAATTGGGCCATGGGGGACTCCTCCTGGCGGGACGGGGGCCTGTGGACTGCGGTGCGGCGGAGTATAGTCATGGAAAGGACGCTGTCAATCAGATGGTGATGAGATCGTGCGGAATCTCTCACAGAAAGTCGGTGTTTGCAGGGAGAACAAGGCAGTATGCAGCCTGACCAGTCAGCCGGAAGAGGACTGACCAGTCAGCCGAGTATCGGCTGTACGGTCAGGGCCTGCGGCGGGCGGGCGGCGCGGTGTGGCATGATGGGCGGCACGCGAGCGGGCAGAGGCGGAGTGCGGTGACGCAGCAGAGGGACACACAGGCGGTGGGGGCCGGGCGCGACTGGGCCGACAGTGTCATGTCGACGGTGGTCGGCAGGGAGCTGCCGGCGACGGCGCAACGCATCCTCCAGGCCGCGCAGCGCATCCTCGCCCGCGACGGCTACGAGGCGCTCACGATCAGCGCGATCGCCGACGAGGCGCTGCAGACCAAGTCCCTCGTGCTGTATCACTTCGGGCGGCGCGCCAACCTCGAAGCGCTCCTCGTCGACTCGCTGTGGCACGACATCGACGCCGGCTTCGTGCGCTCGTTGCCCGGCCTGCCGCAGGACGCCGCGACGCGGATCGCCGCCCTCGTCGGCTTCTACGACGGCATCGCCGCCGACCGCAGGCTCTGGCGGATGTACTACGAGCTGCTCCCGAGCGTCATCGGCGACGCCGAGGTCCGCACGAACCTGGCGCGCATCTACGAGTCGTACCGGCAGGACATCAACGTGCGCTGCCTCGCGGCGACCGACCTGCCGGCGCACGTGGTCGACGAGCTCGCCTGCCCGTTCCTCGCCGTCGGCGAGGGCCTGCCGCTGCAGTCGCTGCTCGACCCGGCGTGGGTACGCGAGCGCGAGGCGTTCGCCTACTTCGGCCGCCTCGCGCGCGGCTACGCGGAAGCCGGCGCGCGCGGCCCCGGCCGGCGCAGCGGCGCCGGGGAGGCCGCGCCCTGGCTCGCCTGGGACGACCAGCGGGAGGCGCTCCCCAGGCCGGCGCAGAAGATCCTGCGGGCGTCGGAGCGCCTGCTCGAGCGCAAGGGCCTGAAGGCGCTCACGCTCGACGCCATCGCCGAGGCGTCGGGCCAGCCGCGCTCCTCGGTGTCGTACTACTTCCGCGGCAAGCAGGGACTGGTGGAGGCTCTCTTCGCGGCGGTGCTGCGGCGGCACCAGAAGGCATACCTGGCTCTCTTCGGCGGCGACACCGTGCCCGGCCCGGACGAGCTCCGCGCGGAAGTGCTCTCGCGGTCGTCTCCCGTCCGCGCCTTCTTCCTGCTCCTCCCGGCCGTGTTGCACGACGAGGAGCTGCTCAAGCGCGCAGGCGTGTACTACGCCGAGCTGCGGGAGTGGCTCGGCGGCTGGATGGCCGGCGAGGGCCTGACGGCGCACGACGCCGACCTCCTGGCGAGCGTCACCGTGGCCTGCGTGGACGGCGTCGCCATCGAGACGCTCTACGACCCGGCCGGCTTCGACCCGACCCCGGCGCTCGTCGCCATCGGGTCGCTCGTCGCCGCCGGCCTCCGGGGCGCC
>CAIXSE010000077.1 GCA_903921965.1 uncultured Thermoleophilia bacterium
CATGAAGCGCGGGTGCATGTCGTACACGTCGTCGAGCTCGAGCCAGTGGGCGGCCGGCAGCACGATGTCGGCCGCCTCGGCCATCGGCCCCATGAAGAGGTCGGTGTGGCTCATGAACTCGACCTTCTCGATGGCCGCCACGACCTCTTTGGTGTTGGCCATGTGCACGATCTGCTGGCCGCCGACGCTGAACCAGACCTTGATCGGCGCCTCGCCGCGGTTCAGGGCCTTGACCATGGTGTCGGGGTTGCAGGTGCGGGCGGCGCCCATCTTGTAGGTGTCGCCGCCGATGATCTTGCTGCGCATCTCCTCGGTGATTGGCAGCTCGAGGAAGAAGTCCTCGATGAGGCCGGTCTCCGGAAGCACCCAGGTGATCATGCTGCCGGGCCGCTCGATGTTCCCGGTCAGGCCCATGAGGCAGGTGATGGCACGGAGCGTGTGGCCGCAGTTGGCCTGCCGCTCGAGCGAGCTGCCGACCTGGATGCAGCCGGGCGTGTCGATCGCCCACAGCTCGGCCGCCTGCGTCACGTGCTCCCTCGGGATCCAGCAGATGTCCGAGACCTTCTCGGGCGTGAACTCGCGCACGCGTTCACGGAGCTCGTCGAACCCGTAGGTCCAGTCCTCCACGAACTCCCTGTCCCAGAGCTCGTTCTCGATGATGTGGTTCATCATGCCCATGGCCAGGGCGCAGTCGGTGCCCGGCCGCGGCTGGATCCAGAGGGTGGCGCGCGAGGCGTACGCGGACGCGCGCGGGTCGATGATGATCAGGTTCTTGGCGTACTCGAGCGAGTTCATGTACCAGTACGCCATCTCCGAGTCGGCGCTGCTGATCTCGAGCTGCTTGGCCCACGAGATCTGCGTCTTGGGGAACTCGCCGCCCCAGCCGTGGTAGTCGCAGTACAGGCGGCCGTAGCCCGTGACCAGGCCGTAGAGGCCGAGGCGCGGGCTGTGGCACACGTAGCCGGGCGTGATGGCGTTTCCGGTGCCCAGCGAGCGCGCCATCTTCATGGTGTAGCGGTTGTAGCCGCGGCCGGTGCCCTGCGAGATGGCGATGGAGTGCGGGCCGGGGTCGGCGATGGCCGCCTTCATCTTGTCGGCGATGGTGTCGAGCGCCTCGTCCCAGGTGATGCGCTCCCACTTGCCGCTGCCCTTGGGCCCGATGCGCTTCATCGGGTGCTTGATGCGGTAGGGGTTGTCGATGTGCTGGATGCTCGAGAGACCCTTGGAGCACATGGTGCCCCGGGTCGTCGAGTCCGGGTTGCCCTGGATGTGGACGATGTTGCCGTCTTCCAGCGTGACGATGACGCCGCAGCCGCCGTGGCAGCTCTTGCACGTCGTCAGGACCTGTGTGCGTTCACCCATTTGCTGTCTCCTGTCAGGCCACGGCCGCTGTGACGGGTGCCCCTTCGGTGCCCCCGTCGACGGCGGGCCTTCGGTGGCTGTTCACGCGACCTTCGGGAGGACGGACCGGTAGATGCCGACCTTGAGGACGGAGTACTTGAGGGCGAACGCCCCGATGGTATGGCAGATGATGGCCACGATCAGCAGGCCCTCGGTGTTGCCGCTCATCGCCAGCGTCGCGAACGAGATGACCAGCGGCGTGACGATGCCGAGGACCACGAGGAAGACCCAGAACACCCACTTCTGGGTGCCCTTGATGAGGTCCTGGGCGGCCAGTTCGGCGGTGGAGTGCCGCCGGTAGGCCCGGATGAGGTAGCCGGCGATCAGCAGGGCGTTGGCGATCAGGAAGACGCGGCTCGCCCACTCGAGAGTGCTCATGACGCTTTCGCTTGCCCCGGTGATGAGGTTCACGCCCATGCTCAGGGCGAGCCCGTCGGCGAAGCCCATGAGCACGAACACGAGCGGCAGCAGGCCGGTGTTCCAGAATTGCAGACCCTTGCAGTAGCTCATGGCGAAGCCGCAGTAGGCGCCGGTGAGGACCATGAACACGCCGGCGATGACGCCGGTGACCCACGACAGCACCGTGAGCGCCGTGGCGGCCGAGCCCGGCGTGCCGTAGTAGAGGAACGCCCAGAACACGATCTGGAGGAAGCCGAAGCCCACGAAGATGGTCGTGAAGACCACGCCGCGTGCCATCCACGACGTCTTCCACGCCTTGCTGAAGGGGGGGAAGGCGCGCCAGAACCGGAGCGGCTTCCCGAGGTACAGCAGGTGCAGCGGGAACTTGAACAGCACGATCATGAGCCAGCCGGCGACGGTGGCCCAGAACGTCCAGGCGTTGATCCCCCAGACGCCGCCGATGAGGCCGACGAGGTAGGTGCCCATGCCGAGCGCCGAGAAGACCTCCGCCAGCCACACCATGATGCCCTTGCCGGCGATCCACTCCGTCTGCCGCATGGGTTTCACCATCCACTCGTGGGTGGTGATCCACTGGCGGCGGGTGGTGACCTTGGTCATGGCGTCACCTCGGCCCCTTCGGGCTCGCGGCCGTAGATGCGCCGGTAGGCGTCTCGGTCGACGCTGCTGAGGTGCTGGATGTGGCTGCCGGTCTGCGCCTCCACCGGTGCCTTGTTCGACGGGGCGCCGCCCAGCTTGTAGTCGATGTAGTACACCGACGGGTCGGTGGCGTACTCCGTGCGCAGCTGGAAGCCCTTGCGGTCGCGGATGAGCCGCGACACGTTGCTCTCGGGGTCGTCGAGGTCGCCGAACGTGAGGGCGCGCGCCTGGCAGGTGTTGACGCAGGCGGGCGTGGCGTCGCGGTCGATGCCGGGCCAGAGCCCCCGCGACATGCCGTCGTCGATGCGCTCCGCGCAGAAGTTGCACTTCTCCGTCGTGCCGCGCTGGTGCGGGTAGAGCTTCTCGCCCATCTTCTCGAACCGAGTCTTCTCGTACCCGGGGAAGTAGCCCGGGTCCTTGTCCTTCGAGACGAAGGTGCGGTTCTGGTACGGGCAGGCGATGACGCAGTACCTGCAGCCGATGCACTTGTCGTGGTCGATGACCACGATGCCGTCCTCACGCTGGTGTGAGGCCTCGGTGGGGCAGGCGTGCACGCACGGCGCGTCGGCGCACTGGTTGCAGCGCACCGGGTAGGTGCTGACGTCCACCGCGCCGTGCTCGTCCACCTCGTAGGCGATGAGCTTGACCCACGTGATGTGGAGCGGCAGGAAGTGCTCGATCCGGCAGGCGGCGACGCACGCGTGACAGCGCATGCACTTCGCGAGGTTGATGACCATTCCCCATCTCATGGGCACTCTCCCGTGGTCGGGGTGCGGGGCTACCGCTTCAGGGGGACGTCGCCCAGGCTGACGTCACGGTCGGTCTGCACTTCACAGGTGGCCGGCGAGAACCCGTCGGCGGCGACGGTGACCGCGTAGGTGCCCACGTCGAGCCCCTCGAGCCAGAAGTCGCCGAAGGCGTCGGTCTGCGTCGAGCACGAGGCGCCGTCGGCCGCAGTGGCGGTCACGGTGGCGCCGGTCACGACCTCCTTCTCGGCCGGGTCGTACACCGTGCCGGCGATGAACTTCTTCGGGATGTTGAGGTAGTACACGCGCGGCTTCGTGCCGAGCTCCGGCTTCATGACCTCGGCCTGCGCGATCAGCTCGGCGAACTCGCTCTCCTCGCCGAACTTCAGGGCGCCGGTGGGGCAGGAGTCGACGCAGCGCGGGGCCGCCCAGCCGCCGTCCAGCAGGTGGGCGCAGCCGGTGCACTTCTGCGCGAGGTTGAGGTCCTCGTTGAAGTAGATCGACTTGTACGGGCAGGCGTCGACGCAGCTCTTGCAGCCCGTGCACTTGCCGGTGTCGATCTGCACGAGGCCGTCCGGGCGCTTCTCCATCGCGCCCTCGACCTTGCACGAGGCCATGCAGGGCGCCTCGTCGCAGTGGTTGCACAGGTTGGGGACGTAGTGCATCCGCACGTGCGGCACGGTGCCGCGGATGAACTCGTCCATACGCATCCAGAACTGGCCGCTGTCCGGCTGGGGCTTCGCGATGGGAGCCCAGTCGTTGCCCA
>CAIXSE010000078.1 GCA_903921965.1 uncultured Thermoleophilia bacterium
CGATCTCGCGCGCGAGGTCGACGGCGTGCTGCGCGCCGCCGTCGAGGCGGCCTGCCGGCTGACCGCGTCGGCGGTGGGCCTCGCCGCACCGCAGGACCTCGCCGCTCCCGGCGCGGGGCTGTACGACGCCGGCGCGGGGTGGCGACCGGCCGGCGACCGGCCGTCGGGCCTCGCCGGCCTGCTCGCCGGCGCCGGCGGCGCCGTCGCGCTCTCCGGCGAGGCGGCCGCCTGCTTCGGCGGGGCCGCCGCCCACGGGGCCGCGTTCGCCCTGGCGCCTGCCGACGCCGGCACGACCTTCATCGCCGTGGGCCGGCCCGAGCCGTACGCGGACGACGAGCTCGCGACACTCTCGGCGCTGGCCCGGCTGGCCACGCTGCGCCTCGAGGAGGCGGCGGCGCAGCGCCGCTGCGTCACCGAGTTCTGCGCCACGCAGGCCGACATCGCCGACCGCCTGCAGCGCAAGCTGCTGCCGCAGGAACCGCCGCGGCTGGACGGCCTCGACATCGCCTGCTCCTACCGCTCGGCCAGCGCCGGCGTGCTGAGCGGCGGCGACTTCATCGACTTCTACAGCCGCTCGCCGGGCAGCCTGGCCTTCGCCATCGGCGACGTAGCCGGCAAGGGCGTCGACGCGATGGCCGTCACCTTCGTGACCAAGTACGTACTGCGGGCCGCCGTCCAGGGGGGCCAGCTCTCGTGGCCCACCCACCCCGGCGAGGCGCTCCAGGAGCTGCGTACCGCCCTCCTCGAGCAGCCCGACTACGTCGAGGACGTCGAGCGGTTCGTGACCGTGCTCTTCGGCACGCTGAGCGTCACGCGGGGGCTGCTGCAGCTGGCGAGCGCGGGGCACCCCACGCCCTTCATCGTGCGCGGCGGCCTCGTGGAGCGGCCGCTGCTGCTCACGGAGCCGGCGATCGGCGTCGAGCTGGGGGCGGCGCTGGCGCCCTACCCCCAGGAGACGATCGAACTCGGCGGCGGCGACGTCGTCGTCCTCTTCACCGACGGCCTCACCGAGCTGCGCGACGCGGGCGGCGGCTTCTTCGAGGATGCCATCCCCGGCGTGCTCGCGAGCTGCCACGACCTGCCCGCGGCGGAGGTCGTGGAGAGGCTCATGCGGGCGGGCGAAGCGTTCTCGGCCCGCCCGCCCGCGGACGACCTCGCGATCCTCTGCATCCACCTGACCACGGCACCTGAAGTACACTGAGCCGGCAGGGCAACTCCCCACCGGAGGAACGACCATGAGCGGCACGCGCTGGCGCGCGCAGGACGGCTTCATCCGCGAGATCCTCTGGTTCGTCCTCATCATCGTGATCATCGCCGTGGTGGTGCTCGACGGCATCGCCATCTTCACCGCCAACCAGTCGGTGAAGGACGACGCCCTGCGCGCCGCGAGAGCCGCGGCGACCGAGTACGCGCAGACGCAGGACCCCTCGGCCGCGCAGCTCGCGGCCAAGGACGGCCTGGTGCGCGACAACGAGACGCTCACCGGCTTCAAGGTCAGCGTCGCACCCGACGGGTCGGCCGTCTTCACCGTCACCGCCAAGGGGCACGCCGACACACGCGCCTTCAGGTTCCTGCGCTACGTCGGCCTCAAGAAGTGGGTCGACCGGGTCACCAACCCCACGGCGACGCGCAGCTCGCGGTGAGGTGAGGCGCTCCCGGGCGCCGCGACGGGGAGGCGGCGCCTCTCAGTGATCGGTGCGCACGGCGCGCGACGCGTGCCGCGCGAAGCCCAGGCGGACGATCTCTTCCACCAGCGCCGGACCGTCCACGCCGGTCGCGGCCCACAGCCGCGGGAACCCGCTCATGGCGGTCATGCCCGGGATGGTGTTGATCTCGTTGACGAGCACGCGCCCGTCCTCCTCGAGGAAGAAGTCGCAGCGCGCGAAGCCGCTGGCGTCGACGGCCGAGAACGCGGCCTCGGCCAGGGCGCGGGTCTTCGCCATGGTCTGCTCGTCCACCGGCGCGGGGATGACGAACTCCATCATCCCCTCGGTGTACTTCGACTCGTAGTCGTAGTACTCGTTGACCGGCAGCACCTCGCCGGCGACGGAGGCGCGGGGCGCCTCGTTGCCCAGCACCGCGCACTCGATCTCGCGGCCGGGCGAGGTGGCCTCGGCGATCACCTTGCGGTCGTAGGAGGCGGCGTACACGAGGGCCGGCCCCAGCTCGGAGCGGTCGTGGGCCTTGGTCATACCCACGCTCGAGCCCAGGTTGGCCGGCTTGACGAAGACCGGATACGGCAGCCTGCTCTCGACGAGCGCGACGGCGCCGGGGGCCGCGGCCGCGCCGTCGCGCAGCACCACGTAGTCCACCTGCGGCAGGCCCGCGGCGGCGAACACGGCCTTCATCATCTCCTTGTCCATGCCGACGGAGCTGGCCAGCACGCCGGAGCCCGCGTAGGCCAGCCCCGCCATCTCGAGGAGCCCCTGGATGGTGCCGTCCTCGGCGAACGTGCCGTGCATGATGGGGAAGGCGAAGTCGAGCCCGCGGAACGACCCGTCGGCGAGCAGGAGGCCGGGCCGCGCCGGGTCGGCGACCAGGTGCACCGGGTCGCACGGGACCGCGTCGAGGCCCCCGGCCAGCGCCGCGTCGGGGTCCGCGGGCAGGACCCAGCGGCCCTCCTTGGTGATGCCGACCGCGATCACGTCGTACTTCGCGCGGTCGAGCATGGCGGAGACGAAGCGCGCCGATGCCACGGAGATCTCGTGCTCGGCGGAACGGCCGCCGAAGATGAGCGCCAGCTGAAGCATCGCGGCCACCCTACCCGCGCCGCTGGGGAGGCGCAAGCAGGCCGGCGGGGCGGCCCGGACCGAGCGCAGGGGCGCCGGCCGGGCCCCGGCTCAGACCGCGGCGCACACGGCGCGCACGAGCGCGTCGAGGAGGTCGTCGGCCGCGCGGAGCTGGAACAGCGTGTCGGCGAAGGACGGCAGCTCGCCGCCGGCCATGGCGTCGACCAGCACCTCGACGGCCGCGCCGCGGAGCGCTTGAAGGGCGCGGACGACGTCCATGCGGTCGAAGCCGAGCTGGATGCGCGACACGGCCTCGCCGGCGACGCGCTCCGCGGCCGCGCGATAGAGGCCCGGCAGCTCGTACGGCTCGGCCTGCGCGCAGGC
>CAIXSE010000079.1 GCA_903921965.1 uncultured Thermoleophilia bacterium
CCTCCTCTGGAAACTCGTCGTCGGGGCCGCTGACCTGCTGACGGCGGCGGCCGTCTGGTGGCTCGCCGGCGCCCGGCGCCGCAGGCAGGCGACGGCGCTCTACCTGCTCTGCCCGGCGGTGATCCTGCAGACGTGGGAGTCGGCCCACCTCGAGGTCGTGGCCGTGGGCCTCACCGTCGTCGCGGCCGCGCTGCTCGTGCGCGGGCGCGACTGGCAGGGCGGCGCCGTGCTCGGGCTGGCCGCCGCCGTCAAGCTGACACCGGCGGCCCTGCTCGTCCCGGCGCTGCTGGGCGGGAGAGCGCGGACCGGGCGGCTCCTCGCCGGCTTCGTGCCGGCGTTCCTCCTGCCGCTCGTGCCGTACCTGCTCGCCGGCGACGGCCTGGGCGGCGTCTTCAGCGGGGTCGCCGGCGCGGGCACGGGCTGGACCGGCACCGCGCTGCTCTTCTCCGCACTGACGTACGTCCTGCCGGCGCGCGCGGCCCAGCTCGTCTGCCTCGCGGTCTTCCTTGCCGGCGCCGTCTGGATCGCGCGGCGCTTCCGCGGTCGGGCGCAGACCGCGCGCGCCTTCGCCTGGACGCTCACGCTGCTCGTCGTCTGCCTGCCGGTGGTCCACGCCTGGTACTGGCTGGCGCCGCTCACGTTCGGGCTGGTCGCCGGCGTCTGGCTGCCGGTCGTGCTCGGCCTCATCGCACCGCTGCCGGAGGCCGTCACCACGAGGTGGCCGGGCGCCCGAGCCTCGACCATACTTGGACGACGATGAGCGCTCCGCCGCACACCTCGTCCACCGTGACGCCGGACGTCGCACAGGGCTCCGCCGTGGTCGCCGTCATGGCGCGCCCGCTCGTCAGGGGCACCGTGAAACGGCGCCTGGCCGCGACGCTGGGCGACGACGAGGCGTTGGCCGTCTACGCCCGGCTGCTCGCCGGCACGCTGGACGCGGCGGAGCGGCTCGCCGGCGCGACGCCGGTCATCGCGGAGGCGCAGGACGGCGACGTCCCGGCCGCCGACCCTCTGGCCGGGCGCACGGCGCGCTGGCACCGGCTGCGGCAGCGCGGCGGCGCGCTCGGCGAGCGCCTCGCCGCCGCGTTCGAGGACCTCTTCGCGGCCGGCGCCGGCCGCGCCCTCCTCGTGGGCAGCGACTGCCCGTCCCTGCCCGTCGAGTACCTCGGGCGCGCCCTGGCGTTCCTCGACACCGGCGGACCCGAACGCCTCGTCCTCGGCCCCGCCGCCGACGGCGGCTACTACCTCATCGGCACCGACGCCGGCACCTGGCGGCGGCGCGGCGGCGACCTCGCCGCACTGCTGCGCGGCTCGCCGATGAGCACGTCCGGACTGCTCTCGGCCACCGTTGCCGCCGCCCGGGCCGCCGGCCTCGCCGTGCACCAGCTCCCTTTGTGGGTGGACGTCGACCGCGCCGAGGACCTCGCGCTCGCGGAACGTCTGGACGGGACCGCCGCGGCGCGCGGCGAAGCCGCGGACGGCCTCCGCGAGGTCTACCTGCACGTCACGCACCGCTGCGCGCGCGACTGCCGGCACTGCTACGACAAGGGCGCCGAACGCGCCGCCGGCGAGCTGACCGCGGCGGAGTGGAAGGACGTCGTCGACCAGTGCGCGGCGCTGGGGGCGCGGAGCTTCGTGTTCATCGGCGGCGACCCGCTGCTGCGCCCCGACTTCGCCGGCCTCGTAGACCACATCACCGGCGCGCACGGCGGCCGCGCCCGGTTCTTCTTCAACGGCCTCATCGGCGAGGAGACGGCGGCCGCGCTGGCGAAGGCGGGCCGCGGCCGCCTCACGCCGCTGGCGAGCATCGACGGGCCGCGCGACGTCAACGACGCCCTGCGCGGCCCCGGCAGCCACGGCGACGTGATGGCGTCCGTCGCCACGCTGCAGGCCGCCGGCCTGGACCCCGTGGCGAACACGGTGCTCGTGCGGCCGGCCCTGGCCGGCCTGCCGCAGCTCGCCCGCGAGCTGCGCGCCGCCGGCGTCGGCCGGCTCCACCTGATCCTGCCGCACCAGCACGGCGGCCTGCCGGACGACCTCGCGCTGGTGCCGTCCGGCGACGACCTGCTGGCGGCCGTCCGCGAGCTCGTCGCCGCCGCCGCCGAGATCGGTCTGACCGTCGACAACCTGTCGGGCTGGCGGCGGCGCATCGGCGCCCGCAACGACCTCTGCGCCGCCGGCTGCCGCGACCTGGCCGTCGACCCGTACGGCAACGTGCACGCCTGCGTGATCACGGCCGGCGACCCGGCCTTCGTCGCCGGCTCCGTCCGCGAACAGACGGTCGAGCAGATCTGGCGCACGTCCAGCAGCCTGCGGCTGCTGCGCGCCGCGCGCGCCCGCGACCGGGCCCAGTGCGCCGCCTGCCCGGTCGTCGACGCCTGCGGCGGCGAGTGCTGGGTGCAGGCGCACTACGCCGCCCGCGCCCACGACGAGCCGGCCGGCTACGCCGCCGCCTTCCCGTACTGCGGGCTGGTGCGGCCCATCTTCGAGGAGCTGGCGGCCGGACTCGCGGCGGCCGAAGCGGCCGGAGCGCCTCAGACGCCGCCGCGGGTCTGCGGCTCCGCCGCCTCCGCCTGCGGCGGCCAGTCGGCCGCCGGCGCCGACGACTACGCCCTCTTCGACTGCATATGAGGCTACTGACGGCGCGGGCGTGACCCGCGCGAGGACCTCGAGCACGACGGACGCGCCGCGACCGGTGCCGGCACGCTCGCGGCGGCTGCCTCCGCGGCGCGGTCAGGCGGCCCGGCCGCTCGCCGCCCCGGCGACGGGGACCGGGCCGCCGGCCGTCACTTCACCGTCAGGATGTTGGACGCGCTCCTGGCGGTGGCGCCGCCACCGGGGCTCACGGCCGAGATGAAGAAGCGGTAGCGCCCGCGGCTCAGGACGCAGGTGAAGCGGAACGTCTGGGCGGTATTGAGAGGCACGTTCTTCACGGATTTGCGCGAGACCACCTTGCCGGCCAGCGTCTTGATGACGATCGACACATCCGCGGTGTTGCCGAGAGTGCTCCCGTCGATCCGGAAGGCGAGGGCGACCGAGCGTCCGCGCTTGACCGTGGCCGGCGACGGCGCCGACGCGATGAGGACACCGGGGGTCACGGTCGGCGTGGGGGTCGGCGTCGGCGTGGGGGTCGGCGGCGAGGGGGTCGGCGTCGGCGTGGGACTCACCGGCGCGAACGTGACGTTCAGCGCGTGGTCCGCGGTCACCGCCGGGAAGGTGTACTGGCTGGTGCCCGTCGAAGCCACGACGACCCCGTCGACGCGGACCTCGCCGACCTGGTAGCCGGCGTCGGGCGTGAACGTGAACGTGGGGGTGGCGCTGGCCTCGACCGTCTGGGGCGTCGCCGGCGACACGCTGCCGTGGCCGCCGGTCACCGACGGGGTCACCGTGAACGTCCCGGGCACATCGGCGGCGAACGCCACGGCGATCGTGTGGTCCGCCGTGACCGCCGGGAAGGTGTACTGGTCGATGCCGGTCATGACCACCGCCACACCGTCGACGGTGACGCCCGCCACGTGGTAGCCGGGGTCGGGTGAGAACGTGAAGGTGGGTGTGCCGTTGACGTCGACCGACTGCGGATCAGCGGGGGAGATGGACCCGTGGCCGTCCGGCGCGCCCGCGACAGAAGGGGTCACCGTGAAGCTGGAGCGGCCCATGCGGGCCCCCCAGAGGCCGGCCGCGCCCGTGCGACCGTCGGCCCAGACGGCGGTGCCGCCCTGGAAGCCGGGGTCGGGATCCGGGCCGGCCGAGTCCCTGATCACGAATTCCGCGAGCGAGGCGAGATCGTACCCCATGACATCGCGGAGGCCGGTCTCCTGGTTGGGCTGCGCCCAGACGACGAAGCCTGCGGACACGCGGGGCGAGACCCGTCCGCCGGTGACGGCGTGGATCGTGCGCGGCAGCTTGTCGGTGAGGCTGCAGACCCGGATCGGGTAGTTGCCCCCGTTGAAGTCCTGCCAGACGACCGTGTCGCCGGAGATGGCCGGGTCGTACTGGCTCCCGGGATCGGTGCAGATCGGGAACTCGGTGTTCGTGGCCAGGTCGTAGCCGTAGATGTCGTAGTTGTTCGGCCCGTGCCGCGCGTCCTGCCAGACGACCGTGTCGCCGGAGATCGAGACCGAGCCCTGGGGGCTCGGGTCGTCGCAGACGACTCGTTCCTGGCCCGTGGTCAGGTCGTACGCGTAGATGTCGGGGTTCGGGACTTCGGGCGTGCTGTAGCGGGAGTCGACCCACACGACGTACCTGCCCGACACGGCCGGCACCGTCGCGCTGCCGCTCTCACAGATGGGCGACTTCTCGTGCCTCGCCAGGTTGTAGGCGTAGATGTCGGATCCGCCGCCCTCGTGGTTACCGTTCGCCTGCCAGACCACGATGTCGCCCCAGGTGGACGGCAGGACGTCCTCGGAAGGATCGGTGCTCACGGCGGACTCGGTTCCCGAGGCCAGGTCGTACCGGTAGATGTCGCTGTTCCCGTGACGCTGGTCGACCCAGACCACCGTGTCGCCGTACACCGCCGGCTCAGTGCCCTGCTCGGTACCGACGCGGAACTCGGTCATGTACGGCACGTCGGGCCACGCCGGCGAAGGAAGCCCCGCGAGGACGACCATCACCAGCAGCAGCAGACACGCAGCGCCCAGAGCCGGTCTGACCATCCGGGGTCCGGGCGTCTGGGCCGCGAGGGAACGCCGTCCGGGCAGGCCCTCGGGCCGGCGGGCCTCACTGTGCCCGGATGACTGCTGGGAATGAAGCGGGCCCATGTCCCCTCCCGACGTCGCGCGGGCCGGCCGCTCCGAACGCACACCGGCCGATACTCGAGTCTCTTGACTTCCTATAGCACACTCCTGAGCGGGCCGCCAACGCGGCCGGCCGCTCGGAGGCGGGAGCCCTCTCACGCGGCTGACGTCGGGCGAGGGCGCCGCCCCGGCGATGCCGGTGCGCCCGGGGGCCGGGTCATGCCAGACCGAGCAGCTTGTCCAGCTCGCCGGTGGAGTTGAGCCGGGCGAGGTCGTCGTACCCGCCCACGCAGACGCCGTCGATGAAGATCTCCGGCACGGTGCGGCGCCCAGAACGCTCCTCCATCTCCTGCCGCAGGGCCGCGTCGTGCGTGACGTCGATCTCCTGCCAGGTCTGTCCCTTCTTCTTCAGCAGCCCGCCGGCCATGACGCAGTACGGGCACACTTGAGTCTTGTACATGACGATGTCGGCCACG
>CAIXSE010000080.1 GCA_903921965.1 uncultured Thermoleophilia bacterium
CGCGTACCCGCCGACCATGCCGAACGAGCCCTGCGCCATGTTCTGCGTACGGAGGCACCCGTACACGAGCGTGAGGCCCATGGTCATGATCGCGTAGATGGCGCCGAAGACGAGCCCGCTGATGATGGCCTGTACGAAGGTGTCCTTGCGTCAGGCCCCCGTGCTGCCGAGGTAGGGGGAGTGCAGGACGTCCTCCCCGAAGTCGGCCATCGTGCCCTGATGGACGATGCGTCCGGTGTCCATGAGGTACACGTAGTCGGCGATGTCCCTGGCGTTGGCCAGCGTCTCTTCGACGAGCAGCACGGTGGCCTCGCTGCGGGCGATGCGCTCGAGCGTCGCGTACACCTCCTGGACGAGCACCGGCGCGAGCCCGAGCGCCGGTTCGTCCACCATGAGCATCCTGGCGTTGCTCATGAGCCCGCGGCCGATCCCGAGCATGCGGCGCTCGCCGCCCGAGAGCGTGCGTGCCTGCTGCGTGCGCCGCTCCTCGAGCCGGGGGAAGAGCTCGTACACCCGGCGGATGCGCTCGCGGCGCCCCCGCCAGGCATCCCGGAGGTAGGCGCCCATGTAGAGGTTCTGCTCCACGGTGAGGTCGACGAACAGCAGGTCGCCCTGCGGGATGTGCACCAGCCCGCGGGCCACGATGCTGGCGGCGGAGCGTCCGCTGATGCGCTCGCCGCGGAACGAGATCTCGCCGCTGTCGGCGGGCAGCAGCCCGCTGAGCACGCGCAGCAGCGTGGTCTTGCCGTGGCCGTTGGGGCCGGTGACCACCACGAACTTGCCCTCGTCCACGGAGATGCCGACGTCCTGGAGCACCGTGGCCGCCCCGTAACCCGCGGTGAGGTTGCTGACCTCAAGCATCGTCCACCCCCTGCAGGGCACGGCCCTCGAGGATGACGTCCGACTCGGCGCCCACGTTGCCCAGGTAGACCTTGATGACGTCCGGGTTGGCCTGGACCTCCCGGGGTGTGCCCACGAAGAACTTGCCGCCCTGGTGCATCATCATCACGCGGTCGGAGACGGTCATGAGCACGCTCATCACGTGCTCGACGATCATCACCGTGACGCCGCGGTCCTTGACGCGCCGGATGAGGTCGATGAGGTGCACGCACTCGTCGTCGCTCAGGCCGCCGGCCGGCTCGTCCAGGAGCAGCAGGTCCGGCCGGGTTGCCAGCGCCGAGGCGAACATCACGCGCTTGCGGTCGTACGCCGAGAGCAGGTGGCCGGGCTCGGCGAGCGCGCCCTGGAGGCCGACGAACTCGGCGGCCTCCTCCGCGCGCTCGACCGCCGCCGGGTCGTAGCCGAAGCCGGCCACGGCGCGCTTCTCGTGCCCGAAGTAGGAGGCCAGCACGATGTTGCCGAGCACGGTCTGCGTTGTGAGCACCGAGGCCACCTGGTAGGTGCGCGCCATGCCCATGTGGCAGATGGTGTACGCCGGCAGGCGCTGGATCTCGGTGCCCTTGAAACGCACCACGCCCTCGGTCGCGCGCCCGTGCCCGCTGATGACGTCGAACAGGGTGGTCTTGCCGGCCCCGTTGGGGCCGGCGATACCGAACACCTCGCCCTGCTCCACCTCGCAGTCGACCGCGTCGACGGCCGCGAGCGCCCCGAAGCGCTTGGTGAGCCCCTCGGTCTCGAGGATCGCCGTCACGGCGCGCTCACGAGAGCTGCGGTGGCAGCTCGAACTCGCCCGTGGGATACGGGAACGGGTCGATGCAGATCTGCTGGCCGTTCTGGATCTGGAACGAGAGCAGCGGCATGGCCAGGCTCGGGTCGTCGATGTCGGAGGGGTACGAGTACGCCTGGTTGTCGGCGGTGTCGAAGTGCTCCGTGCCGACGATGCCGCGGTGGATCCCCGCCTGGATGTTCTTGACCACGCGCGGGTAGTCCTCGGGATCGCCCGCGAGCCCGGCGGCCGCGGCCCACAGCATCACCTGGTCGTAGATGGCGCCGGCGGTGCTGAAGCCCATCTTGACGCCGAACTTCTCGTTGAACCTGGCGCGGAAGTCCTCGCCCATCTTGTCCGGGAGCACGCCCACGGTGGTCGACCAGATGACGCCGTTCGCGGCGTCCCCGGCCAGTTCCAGGTACTCGGGCGTGGAGGGACCGAACTGCTCGTACACGAGCGACGGCGTGGGAGACGCCATGAACTGCTTGGTGAAGGCCGCCAGGTCGGTGGCGAGCCAGTCGGTGTTCACGACGAGGTCGGGGGCGACCTCGCGGACCTTGGCGAGCACGGGGCCCCACTCCGAGAGCGGCGCGGTCACCTTCTCGAACAGCGCGACGTCCCAGCCCTCCTTGGTGATGCCGTCGCGGAAATTCTGGGCGATCAGCACCGAGTACGGGTCGGTGCTCGTGACGATCGCCACGTTCTTCTTCTTGGGGGTCCACTTGCCGGAGTCCTGGATGCGCTGCAGGAGGCCGACGAGGTTGGGTCCGTAGTGCGTCTCGTTCGGGCACGACTCGAAGATCATGCCGCGCTTCGCCGGATCTTCCTTGACCCAGTCGGTGTTGATGATGGAGGCGTTGACGTGGAAGGTCGGCACGCCCTTGGTGACCACCGGGTCCCACGAGCTGTTGACGTACTCGGTGAACACCATCGAGATCTCGGACACGTTGCTCTCGTTGACGAGGCGCTGGAGCACGTTGCGGATCTTGTCCGGCACCAGGTCGCTCTCGATGTCGAGCACCACCGTCTCGACCTTGCGACCCGCGACGCCGCCGGCCGCGTTGAGGTCCTCGGCGGCCATCTCGAGGGCGCGCTTGGCCTCCACGCCGTCGCCGGCGGACACGCCGGTGAGCGGGAAGGCGCCGCCGATGACGACGGGCTTGGTGCTGCCGCCCCCGCCGCCGCCCGAGGAGCTGCCGCCGGAGTCGCCGCCGCCGCTCGTGATGGCACCTACGACGCCGCCGCCGATGGCGAGGCCGACGACGCCCGCGGCCCCCGCGAAGACGATCTCGCGCCGCGTCATACCGTCCTGGGATTTGATGTCGTGAGTCACTCGTCTCCCCCTTGTGTCGACGTACTTCTGCTCAGGCCAGCCACGACGGCCGCGTCCGGCAGGGGCGCCGCACGGTGACTGGAGCTCGCACAGCACCGCTCGCGATAGACGCGAAAGCCCGGCCACCAAGCCCCGCGACTTGGTTGACCGGCCAACCCACATGGCGGGTATGATAGGACGCTCGATGTGGTTGTCAAGTCCCGAGGAGTACGCCAGCGATGGGTCCCGATCGTCGAGCACGTGCGAAGACCGCCGGCCTCCCCGCCGACGGCCCGACCGCGGACTACATCACCAGCGAGCTCGCTCCCACGGCGCAGCGGATCCTCGCGGCGGCGCAGCGAGTGCTGATGCGCGACGGCTACGCCGGGCTGACGCTGCAGCGCGTCGCCGACGAGGCCGGCGAGCACAAGTCGCTGGTCACCTACCATTTCGGCACCAAGGCGACCCTCATGACCATGCTGGTCGACTCGCTGTGGCACGACCTGGACGTTGAGCTCTTCCACGCCGCCGAGAACCTGCCGCCGGAGTCCGAGCTGCGCATCGGCGCCCTCATCGACTCGCAGCGAAGGCTCGGCCACCTCGTCACCCAGCAGCAGATGTACCAGGACCTCTTCCCGAACCTCACGCGACACGAGGACACGCGCCGGCACCTCGCCGAGCTGATGCGGTCCTACCGCGACCTGCACCAGCGCTTCCTCTCTCCGACGGGGCTTCCCGGCGACGAGCTGGCCGCCCTTGCCCGCCTCGTGCTCGCCGTGGGCGACGGCATGGCGGTGAGCCTGCTGGCGCGCCCCGGCGCGGTGGACGACGCCGGCGCCTACGCCCTGCTCCAGGACATGGTGCTCTCGATGTGCCACGAGGCGCGGCGCGGCGGTGCGGGCACCGCCGGCGACGAGCCGGCGCGCGGCGCCGGAGCCGGCCGCACGGCCGATGCGCCCGCGGGCGCCGCGCCGCAGGGACCGGCCGCGGCAGGTGAGGCCGCCCCGGACACGCCCGTCCCGCCCCTCCCCGGCGGCGATCCCCTCGGCGAGCTCGCCCCCGTCGCCCGCAAGCTGGTGCGGGGAGGGCTGCGCGTGCTGCGCAAGCGCGGCTTCGCGGCGCTCACCCTGGAGGCTGTCGGCCGTGAGGCCGGCGAGCCACCCTCGTCCATCACCTACTACTTCGGCGACAAGCGCGGCCTCGTCGCCGCCCTGGTCGCGGCCCAGTTCCACACGCAGCGCAAGCTGCTCCTGCGCATGTTCGGCCGCACCCGAGAAGCCCCGGCGTGCCGTGTCCGGGCGGTGTGCTCCGCGCGCGAGATGCTGACCGACATGACCAGCTTCAGGGTGTTCTTCGACCTCCTCCCGGTGCTCACGCGTGACGAGGAGTTGAGCGAGCTGCTGGTGGCGCACGACGACTGGCTCGTCGACCTCGTGGCGGCCGGCCTGCGCGCCAGCACCGACCCCGCGCTGGCCGGCCGCGCCGACGCGGTGGCCCTGCTGCAGCTGGCCGCCGCCGACGGGCTCGCCATGCAGGTGCTCGCCGACCCGCGCGGGTTCGACCCGCTGCCTTGCTGCGCCATGCTCGAGCAGCTGCTCGAGCGGCACCTGCCGCCGCCGGCCGGCGGCGGCGGCTGACACGCCCGCCGTGCCGCGCGGGCCTGTGCCGGGCGCGCCGGGTGCCGGGCCCGTCGTCAGACCCCCGGCCCGGCCAGGACCTCGCGGCTCTGCGCGTCCACGGTCGCGCCCCAGCGCGCGAACTCCTGGAAGAAGCGCGCGCACGGCACGATCTGCTCGGGCACGAAGACGCCGGGCCCGGCGATCTCGCCGGCGGCCATCATCTTCGCCACGATCGCCGGCGGGATGCCGGTGTCCACGTCGCCGCCGCCGGCCCCGTGCTCCTTGTGCGCCGGCACCGTGGCGCGCACGCGCCACTCCATCCGGCGTCCGTCCTTCGTCCCTCTGACGACGCCGACCAGGTAGTCCACGTCGTCGAGCACCACCATCGTCGGCGCCGCGATCTCGCCCACGACCTTGAGCAGCACGTCGCGCGGCCGCACCGTCACGCCCTTGACCTCGACCTCGTCGGTGCGCGTCATGCCGATTCGGTTCAGGAAGCGCATCTGCCCCGTGAACTCCGCCGGCAGCGACAGCTTGAACGTCGCGCTCCGCAGACCCTGGTCCTTCCAGGTGTGCCAGAACGTGAACGGCTCGGAGTGGATCGTGTAGTGCGCCTCCAGCACGCCTGCCGGGGCGCCGAAGTCGATCTCCTCCGCGCCCTGCCCGCCGATGAAGTCGTCGACCCACTGGCCGTCGACGAACTCCGGCGCGACCACGCTGAACTCGTCACACAGCGTCTCCAGCGAGTACGGCGGCACCCAGCCCTCGTAGGCGCTCCAGTCAGTGTGGTCGACGTTGCCGCACAGGGCGTGCGCTTCCTCCACCACGTCGAGCTGCTCGGCGCCGTGCTTCGCGAGGATGTTGGTGACGCCGGGCGCGCCGCCCATGGCGATCACGGCGGTGACGCCGGCGGCCTTGAACTCCTCGTCCAGCTCCACCTGCTGCTTCGTCACGTGGAACAGGCCGCCCATGTCGGTGTAGTGCACGCGGGCCTCGGCGGCGGCGTGCATGACCTCGATGTTCCAGAAGTGCTGCGTGGCGTTGACCATCGCGTCGCAGCCCTCGATCGCCGCCTTGACGCTGACGCGGTCGCGCGCGTCGACCCGCGCGGCGCGGGCCTTGCCGCCGCCGTGGGCGGCGGCCACCGCCCGCGCCCGGTCCTCGTCGAAGTCCCCGACGACGACCTCGTCCACCTCGGGACTCAAGCCGAGCTCCTTCACCGCCCACCGGCCCATGGCGCCGGCGCCGACCACCGCGATCCTCATGTCGCCTCCTCGCCGTCTCCCGGCCCCGTCCCCGCGGGTGGAGCCGCGCTCCTCGTCACGTACTCCTCCAGCACCTCGCCGAGGACCTGCCAGGCGGCGTCCACGTCGGCCGCCCACGCGGCGCCGTCTCCCGCCTCCCCGGGATCGTCCGCGCGCAGGCACGCCATCAGGCCGAGACCGTCGCACGCCGCGGTCAGCAGGCGGGCGAGCCCGCGCAGGCGGCGCTCTTCCCCAGAGTCCGCCGTCCCGACCCCGAACGCCTCCCGGTTGATCGACGCGTACCTCCCGTAGAGCGCCTCGAGCCTGGCGCGCAGAGCAGCGTCGTTGAGCAGGTGCGGCAGCAGGGCCCAGAACAGCCGGAACTGCTCGCGGTCGTCGGCGATAGCCCGCAGAGCGGCGACGTGCGCGGCGGCGCGCGAGCTGCCGCGTTCCGCGGCGCTCACGGCGGCGAAGAGCGGCAGCGTCGCCGGCGACAGCGCCGTGGAGTCCATCACCGCTGAGATCAGGCCGGCCTTGTCGCCGAAGTGGTAGCGGATGGCAGAGCGGTACTCACCGGACTCTTCGGCCACCGCGTCCAGCGTGAGCGCCGACAGGCCGCGCTCGGCGATGATGCGCCGCGCCGCGTCGAGCACCCGCTGTGCGGTGGCCGGAAGCTGGGCCCCGCGGCCCGCGGCCGTGCCTCGCAGCGCGCCC
>CAIXSE010000081.1 GCA_903921965.1 uncultured Thermoleophilia bacterium
AGAGCCTGCCCAAGATCGGCGACTTCTCCAACCCGAGCGTCGAGAAGATCGCCTCCTTCGACCCGGACCTGGTCCTCGCCGCAGGCGGCATCCAGGACGGCCTGCGCAAGAAGCTCGAGGACCTCGGCATGACGGTCTACGTCGTCGACCCCAAGAGCTACGCCGACGTGGAGACCGACATCGAGAACGTCGGCATGCTGGCGGGGACGTCGGACCAGGCGCAGGAGGTGGCCAACACCATGATCCAGGCCGCCGCCGACGTCTCCCAGAAGGTCGGCGAGCGCGAGCAGAAGACGACCTTCCTCGAGATCTACTCGAAGCCGCTCATGACCGCCGGCTCGAACACGTTCATCAACGACATGATCACGATCGCCGGCGGCAAGAACATCGGCGCAGAGGCCGGCGACGGGTTCCCGCAGTTCAGCACCGAGGTCCTCGTCAAGGACGACCCGCAGGTGTACATCGCCGACTCCGGGTCCATGAGCAAGCCCGGCGACCTCCAGAAGCGCGCCGGCTTCGCCGCGCTCACGGCGGTGAAGGACGGGACCGTCTACGTGATCGACGACAGCCTCGTCGCGCGTCCCGGGCCGCGCCTCGCCGAGGGACTGCGGAAGCTGGCCGAGATGATCCATCCCGAGGCGTACTCGGCGCAGTGACGCCCGCGCGGTACAGGGGCGCGGCCGCGGGCCGCACCCGCGGGCCGCGCCCGCACGGCGGGCACCGCCCGGCGGGCCGCCGCGCCCCCGGAGTCGCGCGCCGGTGACCCGCTTCGCGCGCACCGGCGTGGGGCCGGGCATCGCCCTGGCCGCGGGCATCCTGGTCCTGTGCCTGGTGCTGGCGCTCGTCCTGGGACCGGTCTCGCTGTCGCTCACGGAGCTGTGGCACCTGGTGACGGCGGGGCCGGTCAAGGGCGACCTGCAGAACGCGATCTTCTGGCAGATCCGCCTGCCGCGGGTGCTCGTGGCCTGCCTCGTCGGCGCGGCGCTCGCCGTCGCCGGCGTGATCCTGCAGGACCTGTTCCTCAACCCGCTCACCGACCCATACGTCACGGGCGTGTCCTCGGGCGCCGCGCTGGGCGCCACCATCGGTATCGTGCTCCACTTCTCGGCGCTCTCGGCGACGACGGTGCTGGCCATCGTCGGTGGGCTCGGCACGCTGGCGCTCGTGTGGATGGCGGCCCGCCGCCGGGGCCGCATCGACATCTTCGTCCTGCTGCTCGCCGGCGTCACCGTCTCGTACCTCGCCAGCGCCGTCGTCACCGTGCTCATGATCAAGGCCAACGAAGACATGAACGCGATCATCTTCTGGCTCATGGGCAGCTTCTCCGGCCGCAGCTGGCCGGATGTGGAGGTCGCCCTCGTCTGCCTGCCGTTCATGGTCCTGCCGCTGTTCTTCACGCGCGAGATGGACATCATGCTGCAGGGCGAGAAGCGCGCGATGGAGCTCGGCGTCGAGGTCGAGCGGACCAAGCGGCTCCTGCTCGTGACGGCCGGGGTGCTCACCGCCCTGGCCGTGTCCGTGAGCGGCATCATCGGCTTCGTAGGACTCATCGTGCCGCACATCGTGCGGCTCCTGGTCGGCCCCGGCCACCGCGGCCTGCTGCCGGTGTCGCTGCTCGCCGGTGCCTCCATGATGGCGATCGCCGACCTGCTCTCGCGCACCGTGATCGCGCCCAACGAGATCCCGGTCGGCGTGGTCACGACGTTCGTGGGCGCGCCGCTGTTCGTGTACCTGCTGCGGCGCGGGAAGCGCTCGTGACGGCGCGCCGGGAAGCGCCGGCGGCGCGGACCTCGTGCGGCGCACCGGCGAGGTCGCTGTGACCCCCGTCGTCTCCGTCCGCGACGTGGCGTTCGCGTACGACGAGCGCCCCGTGCTCCGCCGCATCAGCTTCGACCTCGAGGCCGGCGACTTCGCCGGCATCGTCGGCCCGAACGGCAGCGGCAAGTCCACGCTCATCGACCTGATCGACGGCATCCTGCGGCCGGACGGGGGCGACGTGCTCGTCGCCGGCCGCTCCACGAGCTCGTACAAGCGGCGCGACATGGCGCGCGAGGTCGCGCTCGTGCCGCAGCACTTCGACCTCGACTTCGACCTCGCGGTGCGCGAGGTGGTGGAGATGGGCGCCTACTGCCACGGCAAGGACGCGGTCGCCGGCGGCGACCCCCGGGACGTGCTGGCGCGCCTCGGCGTGGCCGAGCTCGCCGACCGCCGCTTCGCCGAGCTCTCCGGCGGCGAGAAGCAGCTCGTGATCCTGGCCCAGGCGCTCATGCAGCGGGCGCCGCTGCTGCTGCTCGACGAGCCGGCCTCGGCCCTCGACGTCTCGCACCAGCTCCGCCTGTTCGACCTGCTGCGCGAGCTCAACGCAGAGGGGCTCACCGTCCTCTGCATCCTGCACGACCTCAACCTGGCGCTGCACTACTTCGACAGGCTGCTGGTGCTGAGCGGCGGCGAGGTCGCCGCGTTCGGGCCGCCCGACGACGTGCTGCGGCCCGAGATCCTGGAGTCCGTCTACGGCGTGCGGGCCTACATGCACCGGCACGCCGGACGCACCTACCTCACCTTCTCGCCGCGGCTGCGCGGCGAGCGCCGCGGCCGCGTGCACGTGGTCTGCGGCGGCGGCACCGGCGCCGGCCTGATGCGGCAGCTCGTGGACGCCGGGTACGAAGTCACGGCCGGCGTCCTCAACGCCCTCGACACCGACGAGGAGACCGGGCGCGAGCTGGGACTCCAGATGGCGGTGGAGGCGCCGTTCTCGCCGGTCGGCGACGAGGCGCACGCCGACAACCTCGCGCTCATGCGCGACGCCGACCTCGTCGTCGTCACGGCGGTGCCGGTCAGCACCGGGAACGCGCGCAATGTGGAGGCGGCGCTGCAGCTCGCCGCGGCGGGCACGCCGGTCTTCGCCGACGCCGCTGTGACGGAGATGGACTTCGCCGGGGTCACCTCGGGGATGGCCGCCGCCGGCGTGCGCCTGTGCGGCGGCGAAGCCGAGCTGCTCGCCGCCGTGCTCGAGCACTCAGCCCCGGGAGCGCGTGCTCCGTCTGCGCCGGCCTGAGCGCGTCGCGCGCTCCCGGCGGCGCTCCCACACGATCACGGCCGCGAAGGCGGCAAGCGCGGCGGCGACGCTCGTGGCCACCGCGGCCACGGCGCCGGCGCTCTCGATGCCGTAGGCCGCGCCGGCTGCCCAGGCGGTCACGATGACGAGCACCGCGGCGCACACCACCACGCCGGGCGGGTGCGCCGCCCACCGCGCGAACGCGTCCGCCCGCGCGAGTGCCGCGGCGCGAAGCGCGGCGGCGAGCGGCGACGGCGGCTTCCCGGGGGCTCTTCCGGCGCGGGTCAAGCCGTCTCCGTCAGCCGCCGTCCGGTGCTGAGCGGGCGTCACTCATCCGTGTCTTCCCGCGGCAGGCTGGTCGCGAGGCGGGACGCCGCCAGGCCGACGTTCACGCCCGAGCCGTACGTGGCGGCTCCGGAGAGCACCGACGAGATGATCACCCCGAAGATCGCGGCCAGCGCCTGGTCCATGCTGATCTGGCCGAGGACCCACAGCGCCACCGTGGTGAGCAGGCTGAGGATGGCCAGCCCCAGGACGAACCACGCGAGGCGGAGCAGGTTCCTCTCCGTCGCGAGCCCGCGCCGGACGCGTGCCTGCATCATCTCGAGGGTGATCCCCGTCGCGTAGCGCTCCCGACCCTTCTCTTCCATCTGGACCTCCGTCGTCGCGCAGCGGCCCGCCGGCCGCGCTGGGATCCCTCTCCACATCGGCTCCCGAGGCTGCGGGCGTGAGCCCCGGACCGGGCCGCTACGCCGCGTCCGGGTCCAGCCCCCTGACGTAGGCGACCAGCTCGCGCGACCTGTCGGATTCGACCGCCATGGCGTCGTAGTCCACGAGCACGCCGTTGAAGTACTGCAGCAGGAGCCACTCCTTCCGCGGTCCGCCGGGCCGGATGCCCGAGAACACGAAGCCCAGCTCCTCGAGCTGTCCGGCGGCCCGCGCCGCTCCGGGCTGCGTCATGTCGATGGCGGCGTCGACGACGCGCAGCTCCGACTCGCGCAGCCGGCGCAGCTCCTCGTGCAGGCGTGTGCGTGCGTCGCGGCCGGACCGCGTCAGGGTGAGCACGGCCACCGACGACACCGGGTTGATGCGCACGGACACGATCGTCTCCGCCTCCTCCGCCGGCTCGCCCAGGACGCCGGGCGGAGACTGCGCGAGGCGCTCCGGCGCGCCGATCCACCCGTACAGGCGGGCGATCATGTCGCGGTGCCGGTCGGGCGCGTCCAGCGGCGTCGCCGACGGGGCCCCCAGGTAGCGGAACATCGTGATGGCGGAGTCGCGGTGGCGCGAGCGCCGCTCGATGCCGCGGAAGTCGCGGTCGCCGGGCACCGTCGCGAGGCGCACGGCGCAGGGTCCGAACCCCATCTCGAGGTTGAGGTGCTGCGAGTACGTGTGCACCGTGACAGCCTCGCCGTACAGGCCGTACAGGCCGCGCCCGACCGCCTCCTCCAGCAGCAGGTCTGCAAGGCGGCGGGCGACGTGCTGCCCGCGCCAGTCGCGGCGCGTCGCGGCGATACCGATCTCGGGGACGTCGCGCTCCTCGTCCTCGAACGACAGGGCGATGTGACCGACCACCGTGCCGTCCGGCGCCATGGCTACGGCCGAGATCATGGCGCCGCTGGCGTTCAGCTCCGCGATGCGCCGCGGGTGGTACATGTCCTCGTGCAGGTAGCTCAGGCGGTAGGTGTCGTAGATGCAGTCGCTGACGGAGGCGGCCTGCTCCGGCCGGAGCAGGCCGAAGGTCAGCGGGTCGCCGGGCTTCGCGCGCGGCCGGGTCGTCCCGCCCGGCGCGAGGGCGCGGGCCGCCGCGTCGCCCGTGGGGGCGTCCCGGTGGCCGCTCACCAGCAGAGCGTCGCCGGCGTCCGACTCGTCCGGCAGGTCGCTCCCCGCCGCGGCTGCCTTGCGGTGGTGGAACATGATCCGCACCGTCTTGCCGCCGCGTCCGAGGTTGCGGAACTCGACCCAGTCCGGCGACCCCTTGTCGAGCAGGCCGTGGACGAACGCGCTGGCGTCGCCGGCGCGCGACGGGTCGAACGGCGGGCCATCGTCGTGCAGCGTCACGAGGAGGCCGCCGGGCACGACTTCGCACGTGACCTCCACGTCCATCAGGTCGCGGGCCTCGCCGCCTCTCATCAAGGTGCTCGCCAGCTCGCCGGTCGTGGCCGCGACGCGCTGCCGGCCGCCGCTGTGGAAGCCGGCGAGCCGCGCCGCGTCCTTCGCGGCGTCGCGCACGAGGCGCAGGTACTCGGGCCGGTTCGGGACGCTGAGCGTGAGGTGCGGGTCTCCGGCCTCGCCCTGGCCGGTCATCGGATCGTCCTCCGGCGGGGGTGCACGGCCGCCCGGCCCCTGCTCAGGGCGCGTCCGGGTCCATCGCCCTGACGTACGCGACGAGCTCCCGGGTGTCGTCCGAGTCGATCTTCATGAGGTCGTAGTCGATCAGCACGCCGTTGAAGTACTGGTACACGGCGAGGTCGCTCCCCGGCCCGGCGGGAAGCACACCGGTGAACAGGAAGCCGAGCTCCTCGAGTTCCGCCGCCGCCGCGGCCGCCCCGGACTTCGTCATCTCGAGGCTCGCGATGACGACGCGGAGGTCCGACTCGCGCAGGCGGCGCAGCTCGTCGTGCAGCCGGCCGCGCAGGTCGTCGCCGTACCCCGTCACCGTGAGCGTGGCGTTGGAGGTCGCAGGGTTGAGGCGGACGGTGATGCTCGTCGCCGCGCTCTCGTCGCGTGCCACCTCGAGGATGCCGGGCGGCGACCCGTCGAGTCTGCCGGGCGCGCCGATCCACCCGTACAGGCGCGCGATCATGTCGCGGTGCCGCTCCGGCACTTCCAGGGGAGCCGTCGAGACCGGGCTGAAGAACCGGTACATGGTGACCACGGAGTTCCGGTGCCGCGACCGCGCCTCCATCCCGCGGAACTCGCGGTCGGGCGGGATCGTCGCCAGCCTGACCCCGCAGGTGCCCATGCCGAGCTGCACGTTGAGGTGCTGCGTGAAGGGGTGCACCGTGATGGCCTCGGCGAAGACGCCGTAGAGTTCACGCCGCACCGCCTCGTCGATGAGCAGGTCGGCGAGGCGGCGGGCGATGTGCTGCCCGCGCCAGGCCCTGCGCGTCGCCGCGACGCCGAGCTCGGGGACACCTCTGTCCTCGTCGGGGAACGAGAGCGCGAAGTGGCCGACCACGGCCCCGTCCGGGGCCGTCGCCACGGCCGAGATCATGGCGCCGCTGGCGTTCAGCTCCGCGATGCGCAGCGGGTGGTACATGTCCTCGTGCAGGTAGCTCAGGCGGTAGGTGTCGTAGATGCAGTCGCTGACCGAGCCGGCCTGTTCGGGCCGCAGCAGGCCGATGGTGAGGCCGTCGCCCGTCACGACCGCCTGCTGCTCGTCGACGTCCGCCGGGTCGAGCTCCCACAGCGGCTCCACCTCGCCGCCGTGGAGCTCCCAGGCGCCGCTGCCGGCGACCACCACGGCGTCCTGGTCGCCCAGCGGCAGGTCGGGATCGGGCCGGCGGGTGGCCGAACGGTGGTGGAACATCATGCGCACGGTCTTGCCGCCGCGGCCCTCGTTGCGGAACTCGACCCAGTCGGCCGACCCCTCGTCGAGCAGTCCGCGCACGAAGGCGTCGGCGTCGCCGGCCCGCGAAGGGTCGAACGGCGGGCCGTCGTCGTGCAGCGTCACGGTGAGGCCGCCGGGGACGACCTCGCAGGTCAGGTCCACGGTGAGCACCTCGTGTGCGGCCTCGAGCACCAGGATCGCGGCGAGCTGCTGGACGACGGTCGCGACGCGCTTGCGGGCGTCGTCGCGGAAGCCCGCGAGGGCGGCGCTGCCGCGGGCCGCGTCGCGGACGAGGCCCAGGAACTCCGGCCGGCTCGGCACGCTGAGCGTGACCCGCCGGGCGGCGGGCGAGGTTCCCGGCTCACTCACGTCGACTCCCTCCCTTCGCCCGGCCCTCAGCCGAGCATGTCGCGCAGCTGGATCGCGGCGGCGC
>CAIXSE010000082.1 GCA_903921965.1 uncultured Thermoleophilia bacterium
CCCTCGAGGAAGATCAGGCCCATGGCCTGCGGGAAGGTGAGCCCCTGGCCCAGCACGAGGCTGAACGCCACGACGGCGTTCAGGCCCATGCCGGGGGCGATGGCGTAGGCGCGGTTGGTGAAGGCACCCATGATGATGGTCATCACGCCGGCCACGAGACAGGTGGAGGTGAGGGCCGCGGCGAACGGCAGACCCTTGCCGTCCAGGCCCAGGATGCTCGGGTTCACGAAGATGATGTAGGACATGACGATGAACGTCGTGAGCCCTGCGAGCATGTCGCGACCTAGGGAGGTCCCCCACTTCTCGAAGTGGAAGAGCTTGTCGAGACCTCCTGTGGCGACGGTCGGTTCGGCCGCCATACAACGGCTCCTTTCTCTTCGCCGGCGCAACGGAGCCCCTCGCGCCGCGCCGGCACTGTTCGGGGACCGACGCAGTCTATAGCAACGGACCGGCCTCCCGACAGGCCGGGCCGGTATTTGTCTAGATATAGAGACGGCCGGCGGCGTTGACGCCGCCCGGCGCCCCCGGTATCCTCGCCTGCGTCCCCGGGTCCCGCGGAAGGATGGAACCGTCGCGTGGACGACGACCCAGGCTTACTCTCGCTCTCCGAACTCGAAGACATGAAGGTCGTCGACGTGTCCGGCGAGGAGGTCGGCGAACTGCTCGACGTCCTTGCGCTGTGCACATCCGACAGCCCCGCCGTCACGGCGTTCTTCATCGAGCGAGACGACGACCAGGTGCGCGCCGGCTGGGAGCAGATCGCGGAGATCGACGTCGACGCCGAGAAGCTGTTGCTCTGCGTGCGCGCCGCCGAGCTCGAGCCCGCTTCGCTGCGCGGCGACGAGCTGGCCCTGGTCGACTCCGTGCTCGACAACCAGGTACTCGACATGCGCCGCCGCGTGTTCGTGCGCGCCCAGGACGTGCTCCTGCAGCCCGCCGAGGGCGGGCTCGTGGTCACGGGTGTCGACGCGAGCTCGGGGGCGCTGGCCAGGCGCTTCGGCCTCGGCTTCCTGGCGCGGCGCCTGCAGCGCAGGGCCGGCGACCTCGTGCCGTGGGCCGACGTCAACCTCATCGCGCTGCGGCTCTCGCGCCTCAACTTCGTGGAGGCGTTCGCCGAGCTGGCCGAGCTGCACCCGGCCGACATCGCCGACGTGGTCGGTCAGGTGGGGCCGCGCGAACGCGCGGCCGTGCTCGCCACCCTCAATCCGGGGCTCGCCGCCGACACGCTCCAGGAGATGGACGAGGAGCTGCGCACGGCGGCCCTGCAGGACATGCCGCTCGAGCGGGCCGCCGCCGTGCTCGAGCTCATCGAGGCCGACGACGCCGCCGACATGCTCAGCCGGCTGCCCGACGACCTCGCGCAGCAGCTGCTCGCGCGTCTGCCGGACGAGCGCGAGGAGGATCTGCGCGAGCTCGCCAGCCACCCCGAGCACACCGCCGGCTCGCTCATGACCACCGACTTCGTCGAGCTGCCGGTGGGCCTCACCGCCGGCGGCGCCCTGGAGTGGATCCGCCGCGAGCGCCCCGAGCAGCACATGATGACGTACCTCTACTTCGTCGGCGACGACGGCCGCCTGGCCGGCGTGGCCAGCCTCCGCGACCTCGTGCTGGCCGAGCCCGGCGCGCCGGTGGCCGACTTCATGGAGGACGACGTCGTGCAGGTCACGGCCGAGGTGGACGAAGAAGAGGTCGGCCGCACCATGACCAAGTACGACCTGCTCGCCATCCCGGTGGTGGACGAGGAGCGCCGGCCGCTCGGCATCGTCACCCTCGACGACGCCCTCGACGCCGTGTTGCCGGCCGACTGGAAGCAGCGGCTGCCGCGCGTCTTCCGCTGAGCGGGCGTCGGCCGGCCGCGCGCCGGTGCCCGGTCCGCGGCGCTCAGCACACCGGCTGCGTGCCGGCCGGGGCCTCGACCCGTTCCCACGCCACGCTGTGCCGCGGCGCGGCCACGAGCGCGGCGAGGTCGAGGCGGAAGCGCGCCACCTGACCTTTGACCTGCACGCGGCGGAAGCCGTCGCCCTCGAGC
>CAIXSE010000083.1 GCA_903921965.1 uncultured Thermoleophilia bacterium
CCAGCCGGCGTAGCCTTCGTGCCAGACGAGGTCCTCCGCTCCGAGCCGTCCCTCGAGGGCGAAGCCGACGAGCTCCTCCCACGAGTACGGGCCGCCCTGCCAGGCCGTGGCGCCCTCGCCGCGGCTCATGAACCACCCGGTGGACATGTCGGTCGCCCCGGCGGCTGCGGCTGCGGCCGCGGCGTCCGTGGCCGGTGCGGCCTCTTCCGCCACTGCCGCCTCGGGCGTGGCGGCGGCCGGCGACTCCCATGTCGCGGCCGGCGCCTGCCACGGTTCGGCGACCTGCGTGGTCGCGAGGACGTCGGGCGCCGGGGCCTCCTCGACGACGACCTCGGGCGCCGCGGGTCCGGCGTCCGCTTCGACCTCAGGGACCGCGGCCTCGACGACGACGGCGACCTCGGGGACCGCCTCCTGACGCAGGTGCTGCGCGAGCTCGGGGAGCTGCTCGACAGGGAGCCACTCGACGAGCGACTCGTGCCAGACGAAGTCGCCGGCGTGGATGGCGCCGTCGCGTCCCAGCGCCAGCAGGTCGTCCCAGGCGCACGGACCGATCCGGCCCTCGCTGCCGCTGCAGCTGAGGTACCAGCCCTGGCTCGCCGGCTCCTCCGCGGGGGGAGCCGCGGACCCGTCCGGGACCGCGGCGGCCGGCCGCAGGAAAGGCGCCGCCTCCTCGGCGGCCTCCTCGGCGGCCACCTCTGCGGGCGCGCTCTCGAGCGTCAGCACGACGGCCGCCGCCGCAGGGACAGCCGGGGTGGCCGGCTGCGGCAGCAGGTCCGGCACCTGGCCGGCGGGCACCCACGTCTGCGAGGACTCGTACCAGATGTACTCGGCCTCCGTCAGCCGCCCGTCGGCGGCCAGCAGGACGACCTCCTCCCAGGCGTAGGGGCCGCCCTCCCAGGCGGGCTCGCCCTGGGCGCGCGCCACGTACCAGGTGCTCTGGGCGGCCGCCGCCGGCGCAGCGACGGCCGCCGCGGCCGCGGCCTCGGGCTGCGGGGCCGGCTCCTCCTCGATCGCGACCACTTCAGGCTGCGGCTCGGGCTCTGCGGCGGCCGCCTCGGGCACCGCCTCGGCCGCTGCCTCCGGCTCGGCTTCGACGACGACCACATCGGCCTCCGGCTCCGCTTCGACGACGACCACATCGGCCTCCGCCTCGGCTTCGACGACGACCACAGCGGCCTCCGCCTCCGCTTCGACGGCGACCACATCGGCCGCCGCGGGCTCCGGCTCCGCCTCCGTCTCGACGACGTCCGCCTCGGGCATGCTCGCGGTGACGTCCTCGGCCTCGTCGGAGGCGTCCCCGGCCTCGGCCGGCGCGGCGCTCGCGGCGACGGGTGCCTCGAGCATCGCGGCCAGCTGGTCCGCCACCGACTGCGCAGGCAGGTAGGTCAGGGTGACGCTGGTGCCGATCGTCACTTCGTTGTCGGGGCCGAGCAGGGCCTCCGGCACGAGGTTGCTGTCGACGGCGATCCCGTTGGTGCTGCCGAGGTCCGTGATGAGCACGCCGTCCTCGCGCAGTTCCAGCGACGCGTGGTGGCGGGAGACCGCGTCGGCCGTCGTCACGATGTCGTTGTCTTCGCCGCGCCCGAACGTGAGCTCGGGACCGCTGAGCACGAACTCCGTCGACCCGTCCGCGGTGGTCACCACGAGCTTCGGCGGGATCGGTACAGGGATGCGCTCGACGCGTGTCTCCATGTCCGCCATCAGTCACCCTCCTTGGGAGTGGGACGCAGGACGTCCGCGCTGGCCGGTGACAGGTCTGGTGAGGCGCCCGACGCCGCATGCCCCCGATGACTGACCTGTGCCCGCAGTATCGGTAGTGTTCCCCGGCGTGTCCATACTTGCGTCCCCGGGCGTGGGCGGACCAGGGCGCGCTCGCGCCCCGGCGGGGCGCCCGCTGGCCGGGGGCGGGCTGCGGGCGGCTCGCCGCCGCCGCGCCGCCGCCCCATCAGCGGGCGGTCAGCGTGACGGTGGCGTCTGAGGAAGGCGGGGCGAAGACGACCAGGTACGAGCCGGCCGGCGCGCTGGTGGTCTGTGGCGACGCCGTCCCGGCCGCGAGCACGGCGAAGCCGTCGTCGTACAGGTACCAGGCGCCGGCGCCGGCGATGGTCAGCGTCGCGGTCGCCGGCACCGAGCGCCACTCGGCGTAGCCCTTCGCGCCTGTCGTCACGGTGTTCGCTCCCGGCAGCAGCGCGGGCACCGTGGCGAGCGGCCGGAACAGGCTGTTGCCCCACTTCATCCACTCCTCGCCGTCGTGCTGCTCCGCGGTGAGGTCCTCGAGGTTCCGCGAGCCGTTGCCGGGGATCTGGAGGAGCATCGACCCGAGCGTGTCGCTCTCGCTGGGGTCGACGACCTGGTTGCCGTACATCCTGGCGCCCACGGTGACGTGGCCGGGCAGGCCGGGGATGTCGCCCACGGCGAGCACCGGCCCGCCGTCGGCCGAGAACTCGGTCGCGTCCGGGCGGCCGCTGACCGCGAGCCACACGTGGCCGACGCGCGCCTCCCACGCCGCCGACAGCTCGGGCAGCGGCTGGAGCTTCTGGGCCACGAGGTTGCTCTCGCGGTAGTGACCGGCGCCCCTGACCTCGGTCGAGACGAGGTAGCGGCGGGCGCCGGCGGCGATGGTGCCGACGGAGTCGGGGCTGCCGTCGGTGTGGAAGCGGCCGTCCGTGCGCAGGCGCAGGCCGTCGTAGAGCGGCGCCCAGTCGCCGCCGGCGAGCATGGCGAGCGTGAGCGACTGGGGGTCGCCGGGCGCGGCGACGCTGCGGAAGACCGCGCCGCTGCTGGCCCAGTAGCCCGTCATGGCGGCCAGCTGGGCGGCGGTGGCCGGCCTGGCCTTCGGGGCCGCCGCCTTCACCGGCTTCGGCAGGCGCCGGATCGTGCCCTGGTCGACGAGCGCGTGCAGCAGGATGCGCTCGCCGAGGTCCATGCACTCGCCCGAGCCCAGCGGCGTGACGGACGTGACGGCCACCACGAGGCCGGCCTGCGGCGCCACGATGAAGCCGCAGTGGTAGTTGTCGGAGTCGCCGTCCTTGGACCAGCCGACGACGCCGACCGCGCCGAGTCCGGGCTGGGCCACGGTGTCCCAGCCCAGCCCGTAGGCGAGCCGGCCGCAGGGCACGGGGTTGAAGCTGCCGAGCGTCTGGTCGGTGCCCATCTCGGCCACCGAGTCCGCGCTGAGGACGCGTGTCCCGGCCAGCGACCCGCGCCCGATGAACATGGCGCCGAGCTTCGTCAGGTCGCCGGGGGTCGTGAAGAGGCCGCCGGATCCGAAGGAGTTCACGACGAGCTGAGGCATGACCTCGTCGCCCTGATAGACCTCCGCGTACGTCCCCTTGGCGAACGGCTGCACCGGGTAGGCGCTGTGGTCCATGCCGAGCGGGGTGAGCACCTCGTCCCGCACGTACTCCGCGTAGGTCTTGCCGGTCACGGCCGCGACCAGTGCCTCGACGAGTGTGAACCCGTCGTTGCAGTACACCGAGAACAGGCCGGGCGTCGTCTTCGGCCGCTCGCCGGCGACCGCGTCCAGCACCTCCTGCAGGTAACCGGGGAAGTACGTCGCCGTGACGGCGTCGGGGAACGTGGTGCCGGGGAGCCCCGACGAGTGGTCGAGGAGCATGCGGAGCGTGACCTGCCCGTAGACGGGGTAGCGCACGCCGAGCTGCGGCAGGTAGCGGACGAGCGGCGCGTCGAGCTCGAGCCTGCCTGCGTCCACGAGCTTCATCGCCGCGACGGCCGCGAGCATCTTGCTGACGGAGCCGATGCCGTACATGGTGTCGGCTCCCGGCTTCGTCATGGCGGCCTTGTCGGCGTAGCCGAAGCCCTCCTGCCACACGACGCGGTCGCCGGCGTACAGGGCGAGCGAGAGGGAGGCCGCGCCGGACTGCGCCAGCAGCTCCTGCGCGGCGGCGCGACCGTCCGCGATCGTCCGTGCGTAGCCGGCCGCGCGAGCGCTGTCCGGTCGCGCGCCGTGTGCGCCGGCGGCGCCGGCGGTGACGGCGAACGCGACGAGCGTGAGCGCGGTGAGCGTGAGCGCGGTGCGGATGCGCCTCGGGCGCGGGCCGGCGGTCGTACGCACGGTGGTACCTCCCTCCAGACGAAGGACGCGCCGGCGCGCGTCCCCTCACGGTGTAGGGTCGGCAGCGACCTGCCGAATCTGTAGGCAGGCGCCTGGTGGGCGAGGGAGGCGGCCGCGCCGTCCGGCTGAGGTCCGGCGGCGAGGTCCGGATGCCGGAAGACGGAGGCGAGACCGATGAGAGCACGCGTTTGTGTGGTTGCCGGGTGCGTCGTGGGCGTCCTCGCGCTGTTCGCGGGCGTCGCGGCGGCGGCAGGTCAGGCGGGGCCGGCCGGCGCCGGTCCGGCGCAAGCCGCCGCGCAAGGCGCGGCGCTCTCGACCGGCGACGGCTCGTGGGTGTGGCAGTGGCCGCTGCCGCAGGGCAACGGCCTGGCCGACGTCACCTTCGCTCCCGGCGGCGCGGGCTGGGCGGTCGGCGGCAGCGGGACGGTGCTGGTCACGACCGACGGCGGGACGACGTGGGCGGCGCGCGACGCCGGCACCCGCGCCGACCTGCACGCGGTCGACTTCGTGAGCGCGCAGGACGGCTGGCTCGCCGCCGACGGCGGCGTCCTCGTGCGTACCTCCGACGGCGGTCAGACCTGGACTTCGGCTCAACTGGCGGCCGCCGACCTGCTCGACGTCGACTTCATCACCCGCACCACCGGCTGGGTCCTCGCGGCCCGCGAGAGCCAGTACGGGCCCCCGGACTTCGTCAGCGTCGTGCTCCGCAGCACCGACGGCGGCGCGACCTGGACCGAGCAGGGGAGCTGGGGCTCCGGCCGCTTCCGGGCCATCGGCTTCTCCGATGAGCGTCACGGCTGGGTGGTGGGTGACGACGGGGGCGTCCTGCGCACCAGCGACGGCGGCGCGACCTGGAAGGCCGGGACGCTGCCGGTGCGCAGCGACATGGAGGCCCTCTGCGTCGTGGACGAGTACACGGTGTGGGCCGCGGGCGACGCGATCGTGAAGTCCGACGACGGCGGCATGACGTGGGAGGTCCAGATGGAGGCTCCTGCGGGCAACGGCACCTTCTCCGGGATCGCCGTCGGATCCGGCGGCGACGTGGTCGCGGCCGGCCGCTTCTTCCCCGACGAGGAGGAGTCGCACGTGTGCGCCGTGCTCGCCGTCGGCCCCGGAGGATCGGCCTGGACGCTGAAGTACGACTCGGCCGACCTGGACGGCGCCTTCACCGCGGCGGCGTTCAGTGGCCGGCGCGACGTGTGCGCCGTGGGGACGTCGGGCGCCGTGGTGCGCTCTGCGGACGGCGGCGCCACGTGGGCCGGCCGCCCGCCGCTCGGGGCGCGGATGCTGCAGGGGGTCGACTTCGTCGACGACCTGCACGGCTGGGCCGTCGGGATGTTCTTCACGCCGGAGGCGCCGTCCAGCCTGGTGCTGCGCACCGCCGACGGCGGCGTCACGTGGAAGGAGGCGGTCTTCGACCCGGGCCGCTGGAGCAACGCGCTCACCGCCGTCGACTTCGTGAGCGCCCGGGTGGGCTACGCGGTCGGGGAGGCCGGGCTCGTGCTGCGCTCGGCCGACGGTGGTGCGAAGTGGCGGACCGTGCACGCCTCGAAGGACGGGCAGGGTCACCTGTACGCCGTCGACTTCGCGGATGCCCGGCGCGGCTGGGCGGTGGGGCAGCGGGGCCTGGTCCTGGCGACCACCGACGGCGTGCGCTGGACGAAGCAGCGGTCGCGCGTGGCCGGCTCCCTGTTCGGTGTGTCGTTCCCGACCGCATCTGTGGGCTACGCGGTCGGTGACGAGGGCTGCGTCCTCAAGACGACCGACCGCGGCGTCACGTGGCGCCGCCTCGCTTCGGCCGGGCGGGTCTCGTTCAACGCCGTGGACTTCGTCGACAGCGAGCACGGCTGGGCGGTCGGCACGGCCCCGGGCGGCGGCGACGCCGGCCCGCTGCCGGCGGTGCTGTACACGGCCGACGGCGGCCGCTCGTGGACGCCCCAGGCGCTGCCGGCCGGGGCGTACCCGGTAGCCGTCGACTTCGTCGACGCGAGCACCGGCTGGATCGCGAGCGAGTCCGGCGACGACGTGTTCTCGACCACCGACGGCGGCGCGACGTGGACCGCCGAGGACGCCGGCGCGGCCGGCGGCGCGTCGGCGGTCCGCGCCCTCGACGCCGGCCACGTGTGGGCGGCGACGCTGGGCGGCGGGGTGCTGCGCCGGGCGAAGTAGGCGGGGAGCGCGGGCCGGGGCGCGGGCCG
>CAIXSE010000084.1 GCA_903921965.1 uncultured Thermoleophilia bacterium
CCGCGCTCGGTGCGCAGCAAGGCGCGCGAGATCGAGAAGGTCTGCGCCATCCTCGAGAACCGCCTGCAGCGCGCGCCCACCGACGAGGAGATCGCGCACGAGCTCAACATCTCGGTGCAGGAGTTCCAGCACTCGCTGACGCAGATCGCGAACACGAGCATCGTCGCGCTCGACGAGCTCTGGTCCATCTCGGGCTCCGACGGCGACCAGGCCTCGCTCATCGACACGATCGAGGACCCCAAGAGCCGCGACCCCTCGCGCCTTCTCGACCTCTCCGAGATGAAGGCGAGGCTGGCGGCGGCCATCGACGCGCTGCCCAAGCGCGAGAAGATCGTCATCGCGCTCTACTACTACGAGAACCTCACGCTGCGCGAGATCGGCGAGGTGCTCGGGGTGACCGAGTCGCGCGTCTCGCAGCTGCACACGA
Organism: uncultured Thermoleophilia bacterium; assembly: GCA_903921965.1. Next base: position 428 of record CAIXSE010000084.1, read on the forward strand.
AGGCGATCCTGCGCCTCAAGGGCCGTCTGCGCGACGAGATCGAGCCGGCGGCCATCGGCTGACGCCCGGCCGCCGGGTGCGCACACCCGCCGTTGCGGCGGCGGCGCTCCGCGGCCGGCTCGCGCCCGACTGGCGCGGGCCCCCTTCACTCTGGTAGTATTTCTGGCCGTTGTGTCCACCCCGACCCGGCGGACCCCCGGTCCGTGGCGGTGTCGGGCGGCGAGTGCCTGCGGGCGCGCCGTCCGATTCCACTGACCGTCCGCCGGCAGACATGTGGCGGCGAGAGCCGCCGGCGCGCCCGCGCCGGCAGTACGCCGCCAGACAACCGTCCTCAGAAGGAGGCAGCTTTGGCTGCGACCCAGCACACGGTCAGCATGAAGGACCTGCTCACCAGCGGCGTCCACTTCGGCCACCAGACCCGTCGTTGGAACCCCAAGATGAAGCAGTTCATCTTCGGCGAGCGCGGCGGCATCTACATCATCGACCTGCAGAAGACGACCGTCCTCATCGACGAGGCGTACGCCTTCCTCAAGAAGACCTCGGAGCGCGGCGGCGGCGTGCTGTTCGTCGGCACCAAGAAGCAGTGCCAGGAGGTCATCAAGGCGCAGGCCGAGCGCGTCGGTATGCCCTACGTGTGCAACCGCTGGCTCGGCGGCCTGCTGACCAACTTCAGCACGCTGAGCAAGCGCATCAAGCGCATGCACGAGCTGCGCCAGCTCTCCGCCGACGGCTCGCTCGACCTGCTGCCGACGCGCGAGGAGATGCAGCTGCGCGGCGACCTCCGCAAGCTCGAGCAGAACCTCGGCGGCGTGTCCGGCATGGACCGCATCCCCGCCGCCGTCTTCGTCGTCGACCCGCGCAAAGAGGCCATCGTGGTCAAAGAGGCGCGCAAGCTCAAGATCCCGATCGTCGCGCTCGTCGACACGAACTGCGATCCGGACGAGGTCGACTACATCATCCCAGGCAACGACGACGCGATCCGCAGCTGCGACCTCATCGTGCGCGTGATGGCTGATGCCGTGGCCGAAGGCCGCCAGCTGCTCACCGAGGCCGAGATGAAGGCCGAGGCCGAGCGCAAGGCCGCCGAGGCCGCCGCCGCCGCCGAGGCCGTCGCCGCCGCCGAGAAGGCCGCTGCCGAGGCCACCGCCGACGCCGAGGCCAAGGCCGCCGAGGCGGCCGCGCCGGTGGCGTCCGTCGCCCAGAGTGCCGACGTCAAGCCGGCCGCCAAGAAGCCGGCCCCCAAGAAGCCGGCCGTCAAGAAGGCCGAGCCGGCCGCCGAGGCCAAGGCCGACGAGCCGGCCGCCGAGGCCAAGGCCGACGAGCCGGCCGCCGAGCCGGCCGCCGAGGCCAAGGCCGACGAGGCCGAGAAGCCGGCCGAGTGACACCCCAGACAGAGTTTCCTGCCGACCCTCCGAAAGGATCGCGCTGTGGCTGAGATAACCGCTGCCCTGGTAAAGGAGCTCCGCGAGAAGAGCGGGGCCGGGATGATGGACTGCAAGAAGGCGCTGGCCGCGACGGCCGGCGACCTCGAGCAGGCGATGGACGAGCTGCGCAAGCAGGGCCTCGCCACCGCACAGAAG
>CAIXSE010000085.1 GCA_903921965.1 uncultured Thermoleophilia bacterium
GTCGGCGAGTCCGGCTCCGGCAAGTCCACGCTGGCCATGGGCGCCATCCGCTACCTCGCGTCGAACGGGCGCGTCACCGGCGGCAGCGTGCGCCTGAACGGCCAGGAGCTCACCGGCCTCGCGCCCAAGGAGCTCCGCGCGCTGTGGGGCTCGCGCATCGGCGTCGTCTACCAGAGCCCGCTGAGCGCGCTCAACCCGTCCATCGTCATCGGCAAGCAACTGGCAGAGGTCGCCCGCCAGCACCTGGGGATGGATGCGGCAGCCGCCCGGGCACGCGTCATCGAGATGCTCACCAAGGTCGCCATGCCCGACCCGGAGTCGGTGATGAGGCGCTACCCCCACCAGCTCTCCGGCGGCATGCTGCAGCGCTGCGTCATCGCCATGGCGCTGATGACCAACCCCTCGCTGCTCATCATGGACGAGCCCACGACGGCCCTGGACGTCACGACGCAGGCCGTCGTGCTGGACCTCGTGGCCGAGCTCAAGCGGGAGTTCGACTCGGCCATCCTCTACATCACGCACGACCTCGGCGTGATCACCAAGATCTGCGACCGCGTGGGCGTGATGTACGCCGGCGAGTTCATGGAGCAGGCCGAGCTCCGCGACCTGTTCAAGCGCCCGCGCCACCCGTACACGCTGGACCTCCTGGGGTGCGTGCCGCACTTCGACCCCACACCCCAGAAGCGCTCGCTCGTCACGATCCCCGGCGCGATCCCCCGCGTCGACGAGCTGCCGCCCGGCTGCATCTTCGCGCCGCGCTGCTCGTTCGCGCAGGACGCGTGCCGCGTCGCGCGGCCGAAGCTCGAAGGGGTCGGCGAGGGGCACCTCTCGGCCTGTATCCGCTGGGCCGACGTGCCGCTGCCCGAAGAGCACCTGCGCAGGGCGACCGAGGCCGTCCGCGCCGCCGAGCAGGCGTGCGCCACCCCCGAGGTCCTGCTGCGCACCGAGGGCACCGAGGTGCACTTCAAGGCCGCCCGGGGCGCCGCGAAGGGGCACCGCGACCGCGTGATCCACGCCGTCGACGGGATGGACCTCGACGTGTGCGTCGGGCAGACCCTGGGCGTCGTCGGCGAGAGCGGCAGCGGCAAGACGACCGTGGCCCGCGCCATGATCGGCCTGACCCCGGCCACCGGCGGGCGGATCACGCTGCACGGCAAGGCGCTGCCGACGTCGTCGGGCAAGCGCCCGCGCTCCGTGCTCAAGGAGATCCAGATGGTGTTCCAGAACCCGGACGCGTCGCTCAACCCGACGCGCACGGTGGGCGACGCCATCATGCGGCCGCTGCAGCTGCTCGGCGGCCTGCGCGGCGCCGCCGCGCGCGAACGCGCCGGGGAGCTGCTCCAGGCCGTGAGCCTGCCGGTCAGCTACTTCGGCAGGCTGCCGCACGAGCTGTCCGGCGGCGAGAAGCAGCGCGTGGCCATCGCGCGCGCCTTCGCCGCCGAGCCCGAGCTCATCCTCTGCGACGAGCCCATCAGCTCGCTGGACGTCTCCGTGCAGGGGTCGCTGATGAACCTGCTGATGAAGCTGCAGGTCGAGAAGAGCACGTCCTACGTGTTCATCAGCCACGACCTCTCCGCGGTGCAGCACCTGTCGGATGCCATCGCCGTCGTGTACCTGGGCCACGTGATGGAGGTCGGCGCCGCCACGAGCGTGCTCACGCCGCCGTTCCACCCGTACACCGAGGCGCTGCTGTCGGCGGTCCCCCTCGCCGACCCCGACGTCAAGCAGAAGCCCATCCGGCTCGGCGGCACGGTGCCCAGCGCCATGGACGTGCCGCCCGGCTGCCGCTTCCACCCGCGCTGCCCGCGCTGCCTCGGCGACGTGTGCCGCACGCAGGAGCCGCCGTGGCGCGAGGGCGAGGGCGACCACCGGATCTTCTGCCACATCCCGCTGGACGAGCTCGGCCGCCTGCAGGCGGAGACGCTGGTCCTCGTCGACGAGCCGGGCGCCTGATGGGCAGGTTCATCCTCAGGCGCCTCGGCTTCATGGTCCTCACCGTGCTGCTGGCCTCGATCATCATCTTCTGGGCCACGGCCGTGCTGCCCGGCGACGTCGCGTCACAGATCCTCGGGCGCTTCGCCACCGAGACGGCCAAGACGGAGCTCCGTCACGAGCTCGGCCTCGACCGGCCGATCTACGTGCAGTACGGCAGCTGGCTCGGCAAGTACGTGCGCGGCGACTGGGGTGAGTCACCCAGCATGAACACGCTCGTGCGTCCCGTGATCTTCGAGCGCCTGCGCAACTCCCTGTACCTCGCCGCCGTGGCCTTCGTGTTCTACGTCCCCATCGGCATCCTGTTAGGCCTGCTCGCCGCCTTACGCAAGAACAGCTGGGTCGACCAGACCATCTCGGTCGGGTCGCTGGCCTTCATCGGCCTCCCGGAGTTCGTCAGCGGGCTCATCCTCATCACCATCTTCGCCATCGAGCTCGGGTGGTTCCCGTCGCAGTCCAACATCGCGCCCGACTCGACGTTCACGCAGGCGCTGCCGTACCTCATCCTCCCGGCCATCACCGTGGCGCTCACCAGCCTCGCCTACGTCGTGCGCATGACGCGCTCCAGCACCGTCGACGTCCTGCAGATGGACTACGTGCGCACCGCCAACCTCAAGGGCCTGCCGCCGCGCAAGGTGCTGTTCACGCACGTGCTGCGCAACTCGCTGCTGCCGACCATCACCGTGGTGGCCATCGGCATCGGCTGGCTCATCGGCGGCCTCATCGTCACCGAGGCGGTGTTCGGCTACCCGGGCATCGGCCGCCTCCTGCTCTTCGCGATCCAGCGCCGCGACCTGCAGCTCGTGCAGGCCACGGCGCTGCTCATCGTGATCATCTACGTGGTCGCCAACCTCGTGGCCGACGTGCTCTACGCGGTGCTCAACCCGCGCATCCGGTTCAACTGAATCAGGGCGCGGGCTGCTGAGGCCCGCCACGCTCTCAACTGAGTCCCACATGTGGCACTCCGCCCGCCTGCGACGTGGACAAGTCGCCCCCGGCGGCGCACACTGGCCCAACAGCGGAGGGCGAGGCGAGCGCCCTCCCGACTCCAGGGAGCGCGTGCCCGGGCCTTTCGGGCGCCGTGCTCCGGCGGACCCGGCGTCCGCCACTCGCGTGCAGCATCGGACAAGGGGGAACGGGTATGGATGCTCATCGTACGACGTCGAGGCCCCGCAGGGGCCTGATCACGGTGGCGGCGGCGCTGGCGCTGCTGGCCGCCGCCGCCGCCATCTTCGCCGCCGGGTGCGGCGGCACCGGCACCGACTCCGGCTCGGCGTCGCCGAGCCCGGCGAGCACGGCCGTCAAGATGGGCGGCACGCTCCGCATCGGGCAGCAGCCGGGCAACGGCGGGCTCGACCCCGTGCTGCACTCCGACAACGTGGCCGACATCATGGTCCAGGAGCAGATCATGGAGAAGCTCGTGGACCTGGACCCGGGCTTCAAGCTGGTCCCGCGCCTGGCCACGGAGTGGAGCAGCACGGACAACAAGGTCTGGAACTTCACGCTGCAGGATGGCGTCACGTTCTCCAACGGCGACCCGTTCACGGCCGACGACGTGGTCTACAGCATGGGTCGGCTGCGCAGCAGGGAGCTCGGCTCGCCGATGGCCGACATCTTCGCCAACGTGGTCGACGTGACCGCCGACGACGCCACGCACGTCACCTTCACGCTCAAGAAGGCCGACTCCGAGTTCCCGAGCTCGCTGACGGACTACCGCTGCCTGATGCTCGACAAGAACGTCAAGGACCCGAACAAGGAGGCCGTGGGCACCGGTCCGTTCATGCTGAAGTCGCAGTCGCTGGAGGACCGCACGATCCTCGTCAAGAACCCGACCTACTGGGGCAAGGACGAGCAGGGCGACCAGCTGCCCTACCTGGACGAGATCGACTTCATCTACTCGCCCGAGAAGTCGGCGCAGATCGAGGGTCTGCTGGGCGGCCAGCTCGACTGGGTCGGCGGCCTCACCGCCGAGCAGAAGCAGACCATCGAGGCCGGCCAGGGCTTCCAGATCCTCACCTCGACGACCAACTACTGCTTCGAGCTGCAGATCCGCTGCGACCAGGGTCCCGGCGCCGACCTCAAGTTCCGCCAGGCGCTGTGGGCCGGCACCGACCGCCAGGCGATCGTCGACCTGGCGGCGCCCGGCGTGGCCGACCCCGGCAACGGCACCCTGGTCGGCCCCGCCTACTCGCAGTACTACCTGCCCGAGGCGAAGCTGTTCAACGTGGACGAAGCGAAGCAGCTGCTCGCGGAGTCCAGCTACAAGGGCGAGAAGATCAGGCTCGTCACCCAGACCATCGACCTCGTGCCGGCCATGGCCACCGTCTGGCAGCAGCAGATGAAGGACATCGGCGTCAACGTCGAGATCCAGCAGGTGACGCCGGACGTGTTCTACGCCGACAAGGGCACCGACACCTGGTACGAGGCCGACTTCAGCATCGTGGACTGGGGTTCCCGTGCCACGCCGGTCACCTACTTCCAGCTCGCCCTCACCAGCAAGGCGCCGTGGAACTACTCGCGCTGGAGCAACGCCGAGTTCGACGCGCTCACGGCGCAGATCCCGACGGAGTCCGACGCGGCCACGCGCGCCGACCTCTACAAGCAGGCGCAGCAGATCCTCATGGACGAGGTGCCGATGATCAACTTCCTCGTCACCGAGGGGCTCGCGGCCCAGCCCGACACGGTGCAGGGCATCACCCTGCTGCCGGACTGGTCGCAGACGCTGTTCACGACCGCGCACTTCAC
>CAIXSE010000086.1 GCA_903921965.1 uncultured Thermoleophilia bacterium
CGCGAGGTAGTCCTCGCCGGCGTCCTGGGTGTCGCGGTTGAACTTCTCGGTCATGAAGGTGTCGCCGAGGTCGACCAGGAAGTCGGGCCTGTCGGCGGCGACGTTGCCCATCTCGACCTGGTACAGGGCGGTGTCGGTGTTGGTGTCGCCGAGGTGCGGGTCGGCCTGGACGGCGAAGGAGAACGAGGCGCCCGCGGCGCGCTGCGTCACGAAGCTCTGCCGCGGGCGCGCGAGGTAGGCGCCCGAGGCGTGCGGCCTGTACCGCAGGCGGTAGTAGTACCGGGTGTCCGCCTTGAGCCCGCCGATCGTGATGACCAGCGGGACCCCGGCGGCGGTGCTCACCGCCGGCGTGCGCTTCGTGTACTTCGTCGCCGAGGTGCCGTACTGCACGTAGGCGTCCGCCGCCCGGTCCGGTACCACGTTGAGCGCGACCGAGCTCGCCGTCGGCCGGCCGAGCAGCTCGGTCGCGGCGAAGGTCACGGCCGCGGCGCGGGCCGGCGCCGCCGGGCGCGCCGCGAACGCCGACGGCGCCGGGGCCGCCGCCGCCGGAGCCGCTCCCGCCACCACCGAGCACAGCAGTGCCAGTGCGAAGAGCACGTGTGTCGGACGTCCCAAGGTCCCCTCCCGTCACGAGTTCGCGGCGGAGCCACGGCCACTGCCGCCCCGCTCCACCGTCCGGTGCCAGTACGAGTAACGGCACAACCTTCGGAAAGGTGAGTCACGCTGCGGTTGCGCAAAGATTACAGTCCCGCAACCCGAGAGGGTCAGGTTCGGGCACTCCGGGCCGGGGGTATCGAACAGGGGTGTGGGAGGGCCCCCGCTCCGTACGACACGGAGCGGCGGGAAGGTCTGGAGGTGGATGCGTGAATGCCGAGCCGCACAGGCTCGCCGGCCTCATCGATCTGGAGCGGGTCCAGCGCATCTGCGAGAGTCTCTCCGCGGCCTTCGACATCGCCCTGGCGGTCCTCGACACCGAGGGCACCATCCTCATCGCCTCCGGCTGGCAGGACATCTGCACGAAGTTCCACCGCGTCAGCGAGGTCTCGCTCGCCGGCTGCCTCGAGAGCGACCTGCGCATCAACCAGCGCCTCGTCGAGGGCCTCGGCGACGAGGGTCACTTCGCCTACCGCTGCGCCAACGGCCTCTGGGACGTCGCCTTCCCGCTGGTGATCGGCGGAGAGCACGTCGCCAACATCTTCACCGGGCAGTTCTTCTTCGACGACGACGAGGTCGACCCGAAGGCGTTCGCGGAGCGGGCGCGGCACCTGGGCTTCGACGAGGCCGCGTACATGGAGGCGTTCGCGCGCGTGCCCGTGCTGTCGCACGCGCGCCTGCAGAGGGCGATCGTCTTCCTCGCCGACTTCGTAGGCCTGCTCGGCGAGATGGGCATGACGGCCATGCTGCGCCAGCGCGAGCAGGAGGAGCTCCGCGAGAGCGAGCGCCGCTACCGCAGCCTCGTCGACAACGCCGTCGAGGGCCTCATCGTGTTCCGCGTGCTGGAGGGCGACGACTACGGCCCGGACCTTCAGGTCGTCGACCTCAACCCGGCGCTGGCCGCCGTCTGGCCGGGCGGCCGGGATGCGCTGGTCGGCCGCCGCATGAGCGACGGCTTCGGCGCGGACGACCGCGTCGAGGCGTACTTCTCGCTCGTCGTCGGCGCCGTGGCGTCGGGCAGGGCGACGCACCGCGAGCTGCACGTCGAAGAAGGCGACGTCTACGAGTTCCTCACCGCCTACCGCACCGGGCACGACCTCTGGGCGCTCTCGGCCCTGGACGTCAGCGACGTGCGGCAGGCCGAGCAGGCGCTGCGCCACCAGGAGGAGGAGATCCACCGCGCGTACGTGGACGTGCTCGACGCGGTGACGGGGGGCAAGCTCGTCCTCCTCACCGACGAGCTGCTCCCGGCCGAGCTCGGCGAGCCCCTCACGGAGCGCATCGACCTCACGTCGGCGTCGCAGACGGCGCAGGCACGGCAGCGCGTCCTCGAGGCGGCGGAGGCGCGCTACCCCGGGAGCGTGGACCGGAACACCGTCATCACGCCCGTCAGCGAGGCGCTCGACAACGCGCTCAAGCACGCGGGCGGCGGCACCTACCAGGTGTTCGCGAAGAACGGCCACCTGCAGGTCGCGGTCGCCGACGACGGCCCGGGCATCGACTTCCGCACTCTCCCCAAGGCAACGCTCGTGCGCGGGTTCTCGACGGCCGCCAGCCTGGGGATGGGGTTCACGATCATGCTGCAGCTGTCCGAGCGCGTGCTGCTGGCCACGCGGCCCGGGCACACGCAGGTGGTGCTGGAGTTCGTGCCGGCGGCCGGTGCGACGGGGGCCGCCGGGACCGGCGCCGCCGGACCGGAGGCTACAGCACCGTCAGAAGCGTGACGGCGGGCGCCGCTTCCCGGTTCCCGCCGCGGTCGGCGCCGGTCCAGGTGACGGTGTAGAGGCCGGCGAGCGGCGGCTTCCACGACAGCGTGGTCGCCGTGCCCACCGGCACCCAGCCCTTGCTGCCGGAGGCGACGACCTGGCCGATCGCGTCGGTGATGACGTAGCTCAGCTCGACGTCGTCGCCGAACGCGTCCCGGGCGGTGCACGTGAGCTTCGCCGCCTTGCCCGCGGCGCCCGTCAGTGCGGCCGCGCCCGGCGTGAGCAGCGGCCGCTCGAGGTCGACGGCGAGCTTGCCGGCGGCGGAGCTCGACCCGATCGCCGAGACCGCCGACACCGAGAAGGTCAGGCGCCCGCTCGCGACCGGGGTGCCGTCCGCCGCCGTGCCGTCCCACACCACCGAGCCCGGGCCCGCCTGCAGCTGCCCGAGCTGGAAGCTCCGCACGCCCTTGCCGGCCACCTTGACGGTGAGCTTCACGGTGGCCGGCCGCGCCAGCGTGAACCCCAGCGTCGCCGTGTCGTTCACGCCGTCGCCGTTGGGCGAGACGACGTCGGGAGAGGCCGTGAGGGAGCCGACCGTGCGGTCCACCACGACCGGCACGCTCTTGTGCGACACGTTGCCGGCGGCGTCCTTGCACTCGACGAGGAAGCGGTGCTGCCCGTCGGGCGCGGGCACCAGCGCGTCGCCCGAGGAGATCTCGCCGTTCCACGTGGCCGACTGCTCGGCGGCGCTGGCGTCGCGCCACTCGGTGAGGCGGCGCTCGACCTTGCCGTCGGCGCCGGCGACGGAGACGCGCGTGGCGCAGCGCTCGCCGGCCTGGTAGACGACCTTGGCGGTCTCGGCCCAGCCGTCGCCGTTCGGGCTGAACCAGTCGTACTCGGCGGCCACCGAGTGGAACCGCGGGGCCACCGTGTCCAGCACGACCTTGAGCGTCTTCGCGGTCGCGTCGCCGAGTTCGCCGGTCGCCGTCACCACGGCGGTGTAGGTGCCGTCGGGCCGGGCCTTGCCGTCCTGGTCCCGGCCCGGCCACGCGACCTCGCCGGCCGTACCTTCGCCGCTGAAGTCGCCGATGCGTTCGCCCTTCGCGTCGCGCAGCTCGATCGACCAGCTCGCCGCCCTGGTGAGCCACAGGCTCAGTCCGGCGGAGTCCTGGACGCCGTCGCCGTTGGGGCTGAAGTGCGACGGCGACCCCTTCACGAGCGTGATGATCGGCGCCTGCGGCTTGCCGGCCGCCTCCAGGCGGACTGTCGGCAGCAGCGGGTAGAAGACGTTGCCCGGGCACTCGGTGAAGTTGGCGTCGCGGTGCCCGGCGACGACCGGGAACCGCACCATCTGGCCGGTAGAGAACTTCTGGCCGTAGCTGCAGCGGATGCGCGCCGTGCTCCCCGCCTTCAGGTGGTGCAGCTTGAGCTTCCAGGCGATGAGCTTCTCGAGCGACGAGAGCGCCTCCGCCGGGATGGCGTCGCCGGCGTAGTCGCCGATCACGGAGATGCCGCAGCTGCCGCGGTTGAAGCCGAGCACCTGCGCGCCCACGACGCCGCGTGTCATGCCGCCGTAGTGGCCTTCGTAGATCGTCCCGAAGCGGTCGACGAGGAAGTTGTAGCCGATGTCGCTCCAACCAAGCGACTTGGTGTGGTACGCGTAGATGGCGCGCATGATGGCCGGCGCCTCGTCCTGGGTGTACTCGTTGCGGCTGTCGGTGTGGTGGATGAAGAGCATCCGCACCTTGGCGTATTCGGGCTTCGAGCCGCGCCACGACTCGTCGGCGTCCCACTGCTTGCGGGTGACGATAGCGGGACGCGCGCCGGTGATGCGGCCGGACGCGCGGGCACCCGGCGAGAGCGCCGGCGCCGTCACGGCGGCGCCGGCCGTGGGGAGCCGCGTGGTGGTCACGGCCGGGTCGAGAGCGACGAGGCGGACGTCGCGGAGCGCGGCGGGCGCGCCTGCGGCCCCCGCCGCGCGGAGCTGCACGTATCGTCCGGCTCCGGTCCAGGCGGCCTCGGTGAAGGCGCGCGGAGCCTGGCCGTCCTCCTGCGCGACCTCGAGCGGGACGGCCATCCAGGCGCTCCAGGTC
>CAIXSE010000087.1 GCA_903921965.1 uncultured Thermoleophilia bacterium
ATCCATGGTCAGGGCGGGGTGTTCGTGCTCCTCGAGGAAGGGCAGGAGCTCTTCGACGGTGGTGACGGAGCGCTCGACGGCGATCACGGGCCGGTTCGGCATGGCGCCTTCGAAGGCGAGGAACGGCAGTGCGGTCTCGCCGCCCACCGTCACCGGGCTGGTGCGGCTGCCGCTGCCGAGCGTGACTTCACGCACGGCGCCGGACCACTTCTCTACCGGGGTCTCAACTGGACTCATGTGCGCACTCCAAAGGTTCGTCGGTCGTCGGGTCAGAAGATCGGGTCCATGGTCAGGGCGGGGTGTTCGTGCTCCTCGAGGAAGGGCAGGAGCTCTTCGACGGTGGTGACGGAGCGCTCGTCGGCGATGCGGTCGAGGAGGCCGGGGCAGCCGTCGCGCTCGCAGACCTCTTCGAGGGCCGGCCGCATGGACTCCTTGAGGTTGGAGCTCATCCAGACCACGCGCTGGATGCCGCCGTCGCCGGAGATGAACTTCCTGCTCGTGAGGTAGTACTTGCCGAGGCCCATCATGCCGGGCGTCTGCATGCCGCCGCCGGCGGTGCCGGCCAGGGTGCTGAAGGTCATCCCGCACGGGGTCATGCTCGGGTCCTCGCGGCTCACGACCATGTAGCCGTTGGCCTCGGGGATGAGCACCATGATGCACTCGAAGCAGCCGCAGGAGGTCATCGGCGACTCGATGCACGAGTAGAACGTCACGCGCTCCACGACCTGGTTGGAGTGCTGGTAGATGTACTCGTTGGGGCCGCTGAACTCGCCCTTCTCGGGGTCGAGGCACAGGCCCTTGGGCACCGGCTGGTTCGGCCCGGTCGGGTTGATCTCGTAGGACGCCTTGCAGTCGAGCCAGTTGTAGGCGCCGCACAGGCCCACGCGCTCGGGGTTCACCACGCAGACGTGGTTGGGCGCGAAGCTCTGGCAGAGCAGGCACGAGTAGAAGGTGTCGACCGACTCGTCGGTGAGGGTGGCGATGCGCTCGTTGCGCTCGGCGTAGGCCTGGCGCGCCACCTCGATGAGCTCGTCGACCTCTTCGGGCACCGTGGTGAGGTGCACCTGCACCTTGTCGACGATGTTGCCGAACACCTCGTGGATGCGCGCGTGCAGCACCTTGCCGAAGTGCTCGAGGCGGAAGCCCTTGCCGAAGGTGTTCTTGCTGATGCGCGTCCAGGCGATGTCGCGCTGGCCGTTGTGCTGCACGCCCTCGATGCCGTTGATGAAGTAGTGGAACTGGCGCTCGAGGATGGGCTCGAAGTCGAGCTGCATCTTGCGGCCCGAGACGTCGACGACCATGCCCAGCGGAGCTGCGGCGCCCTCCTCGATCTCGTCGAGGTCGGGGCCGTTGATCGTGATCTTGCCGTCCTCGACCTCTTCGGCGGGGCGCATGCGCAGGAACTCGAACGCGTGCGTGCGCTTGCCGCCGAACTCGCACTGCATGATGTCCTTGCGCACGCGCTCGCCCTCGAAGGCCGAGCCGTAGCTCACCGGGATCGGTACCTTGGAGATGCGCACCTTCACGCCGCGTACCTCGATGCAGCGCTGGATGAGCTTCTCGGTCTTCTCCATGTCGTCCTTGCCGGGGATCTCGTCGAAGGGCATCGAGACGACGTGCTCGTAGGTGGTGATGCCGGTGGGCAGGATCTGCGGGATGCGCGTGTCGGCGATGGTGGGGAAGCCGTAGCTGATCGCGCCCGCGGCGGTGGCGTACTTGAGGTCGTCGACCTCGCCGAGCGCGAGCACGAAGGCGAACACGCGGTACTTGTTGTAGAGCATGATGTCGCGCGGCTGGCCGGGTTCCATGCCGCCGAAGGTGAGGGCCGAGCGTGCCGCGAACCCGAGCGCGTACACGGCGCTGATGGTGTCGATGCCGAACGGCACCGTGAAGGTGTCGTAACCGAGCTGGATGCCCTCTTCCTGCAGCTGGTGGATGATGCTGCGCCCGTTGACGTTGCCGCTGAGGAAGATGAGGATGCCGCGGCTCTGCAGCTCGCGCACGATCTTGACGGCCACCTCGTTGCTCTTGGCGCAGCCGACGATGGCGCAGAACCCGGGCATGCGCCCGTCGACGAGCTGGATGCCCCAGGCGCGCAGCTGGATGTCGTCGATGGGGCCGTTGAGGCGGAACTTGCCGCCGTGCACGCCGAGGCTGCCGGCGCTGAAGTGGCTGTCGTGGTCGTCCTCGCCGACGAGGATGACCTGCGGTTCCTGCTTGCGCGCGAAGCGCACGCCCTCGATGACCTCCTCGGCGAACAGGGTGGCGACGCCGCTGTCGAGCGTCTCTCCCAGGTACGGCAGCCAGAACTTGTCGGCCGGCACCGGGTGGACGAGCTGGCGGGCGCGCTCGAGCACCGCCGGGAGGTCGCCCAGCTTCTCGACCTTCATGCCGGTGAACGCGTAGATCACCGGCAGGTAGTAGGCCGTGTTGGTGAACTGGACCGGCGTGTCGGGGCCGAGCTCGTCGAGCGCGGCGCGGACCTGGGCCTCGGCCTCGCCGAGGATGGTGTTGGCGCCGCGGATGGCGCGCGTGGCGATGTAGCGCGACATCAGGCCTCACCTTCTCCGTGCGAGTGCGTGTGGCCGTCGTGGTGGTGGCCGTCGCCGTGGTCGTGGCTGTGGCCCTCGGCGAGCGGGTACACCGGCGAGCCGACGGTCTCGACGCCGCGCTCGGCCTCTTCGGCCTTGTCGGCGAGGTACTTCCTGATCTCCTCGAAGAACAGGCTGTCGCCGCTGGTCCCGTACTGGCTGGGGTCGTACTGCGGCAGCTTCAGGGCCGCGCGCTTGGCGTCGATGAGCTCGAGCGAGCGCGCGTACATCTTGTCCCAGTC
>CAIXSE010000088.1 GCA_903921965.1 uncultured Thermoleophilia bacterium
AGAATCGGCAGGTCCGCCGACCTCGTCCCCGGGTGCCGTGAGCTCACTCCTCGCCGACCGCCTGCATCGCCGCTTCCCGTTCGTGACGACCGCGCTGGTCCTCGTGAGCGTCGCGGTGTTCGCCTTCGAGCTGACGCTCCCCCGGTACGGCCTGACGCGGCAGGGCTTCTACGCCAAGGTGGGGGCCGTGCCCTTCGAGCTGGCGCACGGGTACGACGTGCCTCCGGCGGACCTCGTGCCGTGGTGGGCGACGGCGTTCACCGCCCTCTTCATCCACGGCGGCTGGCTGCACCTGGCCTTCAACGTGCTGTACCTCGCGTACTTCGGCGCCGGCGTCGAAGAGAGGATCGGCGGCCTGCGCTTCTTCGGTCTCTTCCTCGTCTGCGGCATCGTCGCCACCGCGGCGCAGGTCGTGGCGGCGACCGGGTCCACGGTGCCGGTGATCGGGGCCAGCGGCGCCGTCGCCGGCGTGCTCGGCGCGTACCTCGCGCTGCGGCTGCGGGCCGGGGCGCCCGCCGTCTCCCGGCCCGGCGGTGCTCTCTCGCGGATCCCCGTCCCGGCCCGGATCCTGCTGGCCGTGTGGTCCGGCCTTCTGGTGCTCCAGGGCGTGTTCGCGTTCGGGCACACGCAGGTGGCCGTGGCGTTCTTCGCCCACGTGGCCGGGCTCGTCGCCGGCCTGGCGCTGGCCGTCCCGCTCGGGCGGCGGGGCCGCCGGGAGCGCGGTGGCGACCCGGGCGTACGGCGCGCACCCAGCGTGTAAGCTTCCGGACATGGTAGCGGACCACCACGTCCACACCGCCTTCTGCCCGCACGCCGCCGGCGAGCCGCGGAGCGTCGTCGAGCGCGCCCTGGAGCTCGGCATGACGGAGCTGGGTTTCGCGGAGCACCTGCCGTTCCCGCCGGGGTGGCGGCCGCGCCACGAGGTCGCCGGCGACTGGGCGATGTCGTGGAGCCAGGTGGACGAGTACTGCGCCGTCGTGCGGGACCTCGCGCGGGAGTACGCGGCCGACATCCGTGTCGTGCTCGGCGTCGAGGCCGACTATCTCGACGACGCAGTGGAGCAGACGGCCGAGGCGCTGCGCTCGTACCCCTTCGAGTACGTCATCGGCTCCGTGCACATCGTCGGCGACCGCTTCGCCTTCGACCACCCGGACCTCCGCGGCGAGCTCACGGCGTACGGCCTCGACCGCATCCACCTCGAGAGCCTGGCGCTGGCCGAGCGCGCCGCCGCCAGCGGGCTCTTCGACGTCATCGGCCACCTCGACCACGCCGTCAAGTTCGGACCGCCGGCGGACGCGGCCGCCGTGCGCGCCGCGGCGAGCCGGGCCCTGCGGGCCGTCGCGGCGGCGGGCATGACCGTCGAGCTGAACACGGCCGGCTGGCGCAAGGCGGGCCGGCCGTTCCCGGCCCCGGACCTCCTCGCCGAGGCCTGCTCCCTCGGCGTGCCGCTCGTGCTCGGCTCCGACGCCCATCTGCCCGGCGATGTGGGCGCCGACTTCGGCCGCGCCGTCGAGGCGGCGCGCGCGGCCGGCTACACGCAGCTGCGCCGCCTGAGCGGCGCGCCGCCGGAGCCGCTGGCGTGAACGTGTGCGGCAGCCGCCTCATGGCGGTCTTCAACCCGTACTCCGGCGGCGGCGAGTTCCGCCGCGACCTGCCGCGCATCCTGCGCGCGCTCCGCGGCCTCGGCTATCAGGTCGACGAGCGCGAGACGCAGGGCGCCGGTGACGCCACGCGGCTGGCGAGCGACGCCGTCGCCGGAGGGTACGACGTCGTCTGCGCCATCGGCGGCGACGGCACGGTCAACGAGACCCTGAACGGCCTGGCCGGCGGCGAGGTGCCGCTGGCCATCATCCCGACCGGCACCGTCAACGTGCTCGCGATGGAGCTCGGGATCCCGTTCGACCCGCCCGACGCCGTCCGGCTGCTGCAGACCGGCAACGTCTCGTGGATCGACCTCGGCCTCGCCGGCGAGCGCCACTTCGCCCTCATGGCGGGCGTGGGCATGGACGCGGCCGCCGTCGCCTCCCTCAACCCCGTGATGAAGAAGGCGTTCAAGGAAGCCGCCTTCGCCGTCCAGGGGTTCGCCAACTACCTCACGAAAGAGGACCCGCTCATCAGGGTCACGTCGGCCGAGCGCACCGTGGAAGGGTACTTCGCCGTGTTCGGGAACTCCTCGAACTACGGCGGCGGCT
>CAIXSE010000089.1 GCA_903921965.1 uncultured Thermoleophilia bacterium
GCCGATGACCGGCTTGCCGCCGGGCTGCATCGACACGTTGTCGGCGCAGTAGGTGACACCGCGCGCGGCGCTCACGTCCGCGGCCAGCGCCTCGCGCAGCGGCGCGATGCCGGCGTTGGCGCAATACGTCGTCTTGCCGTCCGCGATGGCGCGGTCCATGGCTTCCACGATCGGCTGCGCCGTCGGGATGTTCAGGTCGCCGAGGTGGAACGGGTAGACGGTCTTCCCCAGCGCGGCGAGCTCGGCGGCCTCGGCCGAGACGGCGAAGACCGTCTCGGTGCCGAGCCCGGCGACGCGCCGGGCAGGAGTGAAGCCTCTCTCGGGGCTCCCCACGACGCTCAGATCAGGGAGCGGGTACGACATAGGACGGGTCAGCTCCTCTCTCAGCTGCTCTGCTTCGCCCAGTCGGCGAACCTGTCGGCCTCGCCCTCGAGCATGAGGTACGAGTGCTGGTCCTCGGGGAACTGGCCGCCGCGCACGTCCTTGACGTACTCGGTGAGCGCGGCGGTGGAGACCCCGGCCAGGTCGGCGTACTTCTTCACGAACTTGGGCGTGAACGCCTGGAAGGTGCCGAGCACGTCGCTGACGATGAGCAGCTGGCCGTCCACGTCGGCGCCGGCGCCGATGCCGAGCACGGGGATCGGCAGCTCGTCGCGGATGAAGCCGGCCACCTCGGGCGGCACGGCCTCGACGAGGAGGAGCTGGACGCCCGCCTCGCAGAGGGCCCGGGCGTCCTCGACGACGAGCTTCGCCGACTCGAGCGTGCGGCCCTGCGCCTTGTGCCCGCCGAGCTGGCCCGACGACTGCGGCGTGAGGCCGATGTGGCCGCACACGGCGATGCCGGCGTCGAGGATCGCCTTGACGCGGCTCAGCGTGCGCACGCCGCCCTCGAGCTTGATGGCGTCGACGCCGGCCTCCTTGTGGAAGCGGATCGCGTTGTTGACCGCGTCCTCGTCGGAGGCCTGGTAGCTGCCCAGCGGCATGTCGCCGAGGATGAACGTGTTGGGGGCGCCGCGGCGCACGGCCTCGCAGTGCACGATGCACTGGTCCATGGTGACCGGCACCGTGCCCGAGTAGCCGTAGACGCACATGCCGAGCGAGTCGCCGACCAGGATCATGTCGATCCCGGCCGCCTCCTCGAACGTGGCGGTGGGGTAGTCGTACGCGGTGAGCCAGGTGATCTTCTCGCCGGCGCGCTTCATCTCGTGAAGGTCGAACACGCCTTTCTTGGCCATGGAGCCTCCTCTGGTGTGATCGCGGTCCGGGTGACCGGACGCGTCAGGTCTGCGGGACGACCGGCCAGCCCTCGTCTTCGACGGGCTCGGCCAGGATGAGCATGGTCTCGAGGTTCATGACGCCGGGGATTCGGGCGATGTCGACGCGGATGAGCTGCCCGAGGTGGTCGAGGTCGCGCAGGGCCAGTTCGACGACCATGTCGAACTGCCCGGTGACGTGGTAGCAGGCGCGCACGCCGGGTACCCGGCGGATGCTCTGCTCGAACGCCTGGATGGAGCGCTCGCTGTGCTCGTGGAGGCGGGCGACCACGAGGGCGCGCACCGTGATGCCGAGGGCGGCCGGGTCGATGACGGCGCGGTACCCGCGGATCGAGCCGGCCTTCTCGAGGCGGCGGACGCGGCCGAGCATGGCCGACGGCGAGAGGTCCAGGGAGCGCGCCAGCGCGAGGTTGGACATGCGGCCGTCGGCCTGGAGCTTGAGCAGTACTTCGCGATCGAGTGCGTCCACTCGTCCTCC
>CAIXSE010000090.1 GCA_903921965.1 uncultured Thermoleophilia bacterium
CGACTGGGCCGGCCAGACCCCCGAGTCGAAGGCCCTGGCGAAGGACCTCAAGCGCCGCGGCTTCCGCTTCGTCGGCCCGACCACCGCGTACTCGCTGATGCAGGCGGCCGGCATCGTCAACGACCACGCCGAAGGCTGCTGGGTGCACGGCGCCGTCGAGACCGAGCAGCTGGCGGCGGCGCGGTCCGCCTGACCGCCGCCGCGGCGGCGGTCCCTCGCGCTACACGACCGCGTCCGGCGCATGCTCGCCGGCAGGCTCCGAAGGCCGCTCCGGGCCGTTCGCCGGCCTGCCGGGCTCCCCGCCGGTGAGGTAGCTCTCGGCGTCCGGCGCCACCCAGCCCGGCTTCCGGCGCAGCCAGAAGACGAGCGGCGCGCCCAGGCTGAGGCCCGCCGTCGCCGCGACCAGCACGGACACGTAGACGGCCGGGCTCATGCCGCCCACCACGCTCGGCGGCAGGACGCCGACGGCGAGCGAGAAGACGAGCGCCGCCAGGGCGGTGCCGCAGACGACCCACATGCCGGCCTTGCCGCCGGGGACACGGTACGGCCGCGGCGCGTCGGGCTGCGAGTAGCGCAGCTTGAGCGCCGCCGCGAACAGGAACAGGTACATCACGATGATCAGCTCGGTCGTGATGGCCGTCAGGATCCAGTAGGCCGCGTTGACCGACGGCACCAGCACGAACAGCAGGGCCAGCGCCGTCGC
Source organism: uncultured Thermoleophilia bacterium (assembly GCA_903921965.1). The sequence goes on from CAIXSE010000090.1 coordinate 704, forward strand.
CAGGCCGGCCTGGACGAAGAGCACGCCGACCGGCGAGCCGTGGCGGTTGCGCCGCCGCCAGAGGGGCGGCATGTCGCCCTGGGCGGCGGCCACACCGAGCGCCCTGCCGGGCCCGAGGAACCACGTGCTGAACACCGCCACGAGACCGGCCGACATCAGCACGGCGAACGGCGCCGTCAGCCACCCGGCCCCCACCTCGTCCAGCATCGCCTGGATCGCCTGCATCACGCCGGACGCCAGGCCGAGCTGCCGGGCCGGGACGACCCACAGCACGGCGAGCGTCCCGAGCACCGTCAGCACGAACACGATCACCATCGCGAGGAGGATGGCGCGCGGGAAGTCGCGCGCCGGGTCCTTCGTCTCGAGGGCGTGGAACCCGGCCATCTCCATACCGCAGAACACGAGGATCACCGTGGCGGCGAACGGCAGCGTGGACGCGTCGAAGTCCGGGAGCAGGGCCGAGGGCGTGAAGGGGACGGCTGACGGATCCCCCTTGGCGATCGACACCAGCAGCAGCACGATCATCAGGGCCGCGGGCACGATGACCCCGATCACGCCGCCCCAGGCGCTCAGCGGCGCGCTGTACTTCTCCCCGAGCAGGTTGACGGCGGTGACCGCCCACAGCACGACGAGGCAGACGACCAGCACGTAGCGCGGGTCGGCGCCGAGCGCCGGGGAGAGAGCGTAGGCGAACGTCGCGGCGATGAACGTGAGGCCGACGGGGAACCAGACGACGTCCTCGATCCACTCGCACCAGATGGCGATGAAGCCGCCTTTCTCGCCGAACGCCTGACGGACCCAGGCGTAGATGCCGCCGCCCTGGGGCCAGGCCGTGGCCAGCTCGCCGGCGACGAGCGACAGCGGCAGGAAGAAGGCGACGAGGCCGAAGAGGTACCAGAAGATCATCGACCAGCCCTCTTCGGCCATCACCGGGAAGTTGCGGATGCCGAGGACGGCGGTGACCTCGATCATCGCCAGGGCGAAGACGCCCAGCGTGGCGCCGCCGGCCGCCTTCCTCACTTCATGCCTGCCGCACGCAGCGCCTCGTCGAGTTGCCGGACGGTCGCCTTGTCGGTGATCCGGCCGACCACGACCACGGCGTTCGCGAACGTGTACACGCCCTCCCGCCGCGCGCCGGCACGCCGCGAGTTGTCGAGGTCCCGGGCGGCCGCGTCACGCGCGTCCCGGGAGTCGAAGGTCAGCACGGACAGCACCGCCGCGGGCTCGTCCGACCCCTGCCGCGAGACCAGGTACCAGTGCGCCTGCTCGCCGCCGGGGTAGTAGTTCTCGGCGGTGCCCTGGTCCAGCACGGTGGCGCCCGCCTGCGCGACGACGGCGGGCAGGTCCACCGTCGGCCCCGTGACGTACTCGGCGCGGCCGCAGCCCGCCAGGGCCACGGCGGCCGCGAGCAGCGCGCACGCGAGGGCGGCCGCGAGCACGGTCCGCCGGCGGACGGGCTGGCGCCTCATGACGCACCCCCTTCGGCGGCGGCGACGTCCTGCCCCGGAGCGGCTGCCGCCGCCGGGGCCTCCGCCGCGTCCTCGTCCCCGCTCAGGTACGCGGCCGCGTTGGGCGCCACCCAGCCGGGCTTGCGCAGCACCCAGAACAGCAGCGGGCCGCCGATGCTGAGCACGAAGGTGGCGGCCAGCAGGATGCCGATGTACGCCGCCGGGCTGAAGCCCTTGATCACGCTCGGCGGGAACAGCCCGACGACGAACGAGAAGACCAGCGCGGCAAGCGCCACGCCGGCCACGATCCACACCCCGGCCTTGCCGCCGGGGACCTTGTACGGTCGCGGCGTGTCCGGCTGCGAGTAGCGCAGCTTGATGACCGAGGCGAAGAGGAACAGGTACATGATGATGATCACCTCGGTCGTGATGGCCGAGAGGATCCAGTAGGCGGAGTTCACCGACGGCAGCAGGAAGGCCAGCGAGAAGGCGGAGCCGATCACGCCCTGGATGATCAGCACCGCGACCGGCGAGCCGTGCCTGTTGTGGCTGCGCCAGACCTTGGGCATGTCGCCCTGGGCGGCGGCCACGCCGAGGCCCTTGGCCGGGCCGATGAGCCAGGTGCTGAACTGTGCCACCCCGCCGATGGCGATGAGCAGGGCCATCGGGATGGTCAGCCAGCCGGCGCCGATCTTGTCGAGCATCGCCTGGATGGCCTGCATCACGCCGGAGGCGAGCCCGAGCTCCTTGGCCGGCACGACCCACATGATGGCGAGCGTGCCGAGCACGGTGAGCGCGAAGATGCCGACCATCGAGATCACGATGGCCTTGGGGAAGTCGTGGGCCGGGTCGCGGGTGTCGAGGGCGTGGAACCCGGCCATCTCCATGCCGGCGAAGATGAGCACCACGGTCGCGACGAACGGCAGCGTGGCCATGTCGAAGGTCGGGAGCAGGGCCGAGGCCGAGAACGGCACCGTCGGGCTGTCGCCGCGGAACATCGAGACGAACAGCAGGACGATGATCACACCCGTCGGCACGATGGCGCCGAAGATGCCGCCCCACGTGCTGATGGGGCTGCTGAAACGCTCGCCGTAGAAGTTGACGAGGGTGACGGCCCAGAACACGCCCAGCATCGTCACGACCAGGTAGATGCTGTTGTTGCCGAGGGCCGGCGAGATCACGTAGGCGAACGTGGCCGCGATGAACGACAGGACGGTGGGGAACCAGACGACGTTCTCGGACCACTCGCACCAGATGCTGATGAAGCCGTTGCGCTCGCCGAACGCCTGGCGCACCCAGGCGTAGACGCCGCCGCCCTGCGGCCACGCCGTGGCCAGCTCGCCGGCGACGAGCGAGAGCGGCAGGAAGAACGTCACGAGGCCGAAGATGTACCAGAAGATCAGCGACCAGCCCTCTTCGGCCATGGACGGGAAGTTGCGGATGCTGAGGACGGCGGTGACCTCGATCATCGCCAGGGCGAAGACGCCGAGGGCGGCCTTCTTGGCGGCGCCGGAGGCTGGTGCCGGGCCGGCGCCCGCGGCGCCGCCGGCCCCGCCGCTGCTGCTCGCGGCCACGGCTCAGCCCTCCTTCACGAGCGTGAGCACGTAGTCGCCGTCCTCGTGCTCGACGCCGTGCAGGTCGTGCTCGAAGCCGGGGAAGCGGCGGTCGAACTCCTGCAGCGCCTTCAGGTAGGCCACGTGTGGCCCGTCGGCGGCGCCCAGGCTCTCGCCGGGCATGAGCAGCGGGATGCCCGGCGGGTACGGCACGACGCCGAGGGCCGTGACCCGCTCGGCGGCGTCGTCGAGCTTCACCGGCTCCACCGTCCCGCGCACCACGTGCGCGAAGGCGTCGGAGTTCTGCATCACAGGCCGCGGCAGCGTGCCGAACGCGGCCTGCAGCGCGTCCATCTGGCCGGTCTCGCGCATGGTCTCGTGCATCGCCCGCGCGAGGTCGGCCAGGCCCATGGCGCCGTACTGCTGCGGCGCCGCCGCGACCAGCGCCGGCAGCGCCTGCGCCAGCGGCGTGTTGGCGTCGTGGTCGCGCTTGAAGTCGTAGAGCGTCGTCAGCAGCGAGCCCCACTTGCCCTTGGTCGTGCCCATCGAGAAGAGGAAGAGGACGCTGAAGTCCTGCGTCTTCTCCACCACGATGGCGGCGTGCTGGTCGAGGTACGACGTGACCAGGCAGGCGGGAATGCCCCAGCTCTCCAGCGTCCCGTCGTCGCCCATGCCCGGGGTGAGCACCGTCACCTTGATGGGGTCGAGCATGGCGTAGCCGTCGGGCAGGCCGCTGAAGCCGTGCCACGTCTCGCCCTCGCGGAGCAGCCAGGGCGCCGGATTCCCGACGAGCAGCTCGTCCGGCGCGTCCTCGAACGGCAGCGTCTGCAGGGTGCGCGGGTCGGCGACCTGCGCCGGCTGCCAGCAGCGGAAGAACCAGTCGGCGCCGAGGTCGCGGCCGACGCGTGCTACCGCCTTGCGGAAGGCCACGGCCTCCTCGATCGACTCCGTCGTGAGCACGCGGCCGCCCTGCCCCTCCATCATCTTCGCGGCCACGTCGTTGCTGGCGATGATCGCGTACAGGGGCGAGGTCGACGCGTGCATCATGAACGCCTCGTTGAGGCGCGGCATCGTGATGGGGTCCCGCCCGTTGCGCACGTGGATGTACGAGGCCTGGCTGAGCGCCGCCAGCAGCTTGTGCGTGGACTGGGTCGCGAACGTCGTGGGCCCGTCCTCGCGGGCGCCGCGGTGCATGGCGTGCCGCTCGTCGTAGATGGGGTTGAAGGCCGCGTAGCCGTACCACGCCTCGTCGAAGTGGATGCGGTCGACGTGCGTGCCGAGCGTCTGCTCGACCGTCGGCACGTGGTACAGCAGCCCGTCGTAGGTCGAGTTGGTGACCATGGCGAGGACGGGCTTGGCCCCGGAGGGCGCCAGCGGCGAGGCGGCGATCTTGGCGGCGACCGCCTCCTCCGTCATCTCTTGCGGCGGGATCGGCCCGATGATGCCGTAGCGGTTGCGGGTCGGCAGCATGTAGACGGGGACGGCGTGCGTCATCGTGTCGGCCTGCTCCGACGACTTGTGCGCGTTGCGGTCGTCCACGACGACGTCGCCGGCGCAGACGCAGGCCTGGTGCACGACACGGTTGGACGTGGAGGTGCCGTTGGTGACGAAGAGCGTCATATCGGCGTTGAAGATGCGCGCCGCGTCGCGCTCGGCCTGTCCGATGGGACCGGAGTGGTCGAGCAGCGAGCCGAGCTCGCCGACCGAGATGCTGAGGTCCGAGCGGAACGTCTGCTCGCCGAAGAAGTCGAAGAAGGCGCGGCCGGCCGGGGACTTCCTGAAGGCCGCGCCGCCCTCGTGCCCCGGCGTGTGCCAGCTGTACTCGTGCGTCTCGGCGAAGGCCATCAGCGCGGCGAACATGGCCGGCAGCGACGCCGCCCGGTACTTCGCCGCCGCGTCCCGCAGCCGGCCCGCGATCCACGCCGGCGTGTCGTCCAGCAGGTACACGTACTCGTCCACCTCGGCGACGACCGCCGTCGGCACGTCGCCGAGCGCCGTGCGGTCGGCCATCAGCCAGATGGGCAGGGCGTCGTTGCGAGCCCGGACCGCGGCGATGAAGCCGGCCGTGGAGCCGGGCTCGCCGCCCAGGTCCCAGTCGACCACGACGAGGTCGATGCCCGGATCGCTGCGCACGGCCGCCCCGGCGTCTTCGCCGGAGGCGGCCGCGATCACCTCCACGTCGAGGTCGTAGAGCTCGTCGACGACCGCCGCTGCCGCCCGGCCCTCGGTCGACCCGTCCTCCAGGGCGTCGTGCACCAGCAGCACCCTGAGCTGCGCGGGCCGCAGGTCGTCCATATCGTCCCCTCCTCCGTGAGGTGCCGCCGCGCCTGCCGGCGGGCGGAGGCGCCGAGCCGCAGACGGGCCCGGCGTGCGTTTCGTCTCCGCCTACCATCGGCACCCCGCAGCCCAGACTGAACACGGTCGTCCTACCGCCTTCGGAGGGTCGCGGCGCAGGCCTCTGCCCGGACGGTGTGGTGCCTGCCTCGGCCCGGAGGATCGCTGCGAAGGCCACCGCGGCGTCGCACCCCGCCCCCCGGCGGCGCCGCGCCCCGCCCCGCTCCGCCCCGCCCCCGCCGGTGTCGCACCCCGCCCCCCGCAGGCGTCCACTCGCCGGACCGACGGTCGCGATCGCGATTTCAGTCGCTTGTCCCGTTGGGGGTACGTCCAGCTGAAATCGACGAATCGACCATGCAGGCCGGGGGGCCGCCCCGGCGGGGCCTGCGGCGAGCATGGCGATGGGCTGGGCACGGCCGGACCCGGCGCGCAGGCGGCGGGGCAAGGCCGGACCCCGCGCAGGCGGCGGGCGCGGCA
>CAIXSE010000091.1 GCA_903921965.1 uncultured Thermoleophilia bacterium
AGGGCGTAGTCCTTGATGCGGATCTCGAAGCACTTGTCGAGGTCCTCGTAGCCGTTCGCCGCGAACGTGTTGGTCACGCCGGGGTCCATGCCGGTGCTCAGGAGGGCGAGCTGCCCCTGCTTCGCGAACTCGGGAGCCAGCGTCATCTGGTCCAGGTAGGCCTCGTCGATGGTCTGCGTGCGCGTCTGGCCCTGCGCCATGTCCATGTAGGCGGCGCCGCACTGCAGGCAGGCGGTCATGATCGACTTGTTGAACTCGGGGATGACGGCGTTGACGACGAGTCTCGTGGCCTGCCCGGCGCGCGCCACGGCGTCGGTGTCGGCGGCGTTCAGGAACATGGCGGTGGCCTTGCCGTTGCCGACCTGGGCGGCGACGAAGGCGGCACGCCGCTCGTCGTAGTCGCCGACCACGATCTCGGTGACGGCAGGGTTGCGGCCGAGGTTCCAGGTGAGCACCTGTCCCTGCATGCCGGCGCCGACGATGAGGACCTTCATGACTCCACTCCCTCCGAGAGGTGCTGGTGACTACCTTCGGTTGTACCAGACGGGAGGGTGGTGTACAAGCTCCGGGGCGACGATTCTCGTGGAATCGCCGCCCCGGCAACGGGAACATCGTCGTTGTGCGCGGCTCAGCCGCCTGCTTTCGCACCGCAGTTGTTGCAGAACTTCGCCCCCGGCTGGAGCTTGGTCCCGCACTGCGTGCAGTGCTGGCCGGTCTTGAGGTCCTGGCCGCACTGCGCGCAGAACTTCGCGTTGACCTCCTGCGGCGCCCCGCAGTTCGGGCACGAGGCCACGACGCCGGCACGCCAGTCTTCGGCGGAGAGGTGCTTGTCCTCTTCGCTCATGCAGGCGTGCGCCCAGATCTCCTCCACCGACTTGCTCGCCTGCGCGGCCGCCATCTCCACGCCCATGTCGGGGGCGCAGTCCTTGCACAGGCCCTTCTTCTCGTTCCAGCACTGCTGACGGCAGACCCAGGCGCTGCAGCGCGGGCACTGGATGAACTTGGGCCGGATGTCCTCGACGGCCTGGCGGAAGGCCTTGTCGCCGGCCTTCTCCCAGGCGGCGGACTTCACCTTGTCGGCCGCCGCCGCGCCCTGGCTGAAGAAGCCGCCGAGGAAGCTGCCGGCCGTGTCCAGCACCGTCGCCGCCGTGGCGAGCTCGTAGGAGTCGAACTCGGTACGGTAGCCGTTGCGGCAGCGGTTGCACAGGAACTCGAACTGGAAGCCCTGCTCCGTGCTGAGGTCGGTGTAGTTGTTGGTGAACTCGAGCTCTGCCATTGGGCGCCTCCGATCCGGGGCCTCGGCCCTCGTGCGCGTCGCGGTGGCTGCGCCGCAGGCGTGGTCGCGTGCGGCCGGACGTGCCCGCTAGTGTACGGCCACATGGGCGGACAGGCGAGAGCGTGAGGCGCAGTCAGGCCGAAGCGAGGGCGGCGCAGGCCTCGCAGGCGCGGGCGCTGAGCTCCCGGTCGCGCTCGGCGCTGCACGTCCTGCCGCCGGCGGGTTCCGCCTGGGGCCGGGTCTCACGCTGCTCGCACGCTCGGCGCGCCAGCCCGACATCGCGAGCATCTGCCGGCCGCTCATCCAGGAGCTCGTGAGCGACCTCCGTAAGATGGCGGACCTCTCGATCATCGCGCACGGCAAGGCCCTGCTCGCGTCCCTGGGCGAGGAGGAGCTCGCGCCGCTGCGCCAGCACCTCGTCCGCAAGCTCGAGACCATCCGCCGCACCGGGCCGGCCTTCGACCGGGAGGAGTGCCTGCCGGGCCTGAGCGCCGTGGCGACCGTCCTCCGCGGGCCGCTCGGGGAGACGGCGGCCGTCTCCCTGCCGGTCCCGACCGACAGGTTCGTCGCCAACGAGCAGCGGCTCGTCACGACGCTCGTGGAGCGGTGCCGGGCACTGCAGCGACGCCTGCAGGAGCGGGTGTCCTGGGGCGTGCGCGCCTGCGACGGGAAGTGGAGTGGTGGAGCATAGCGGAATCGAACCGCTGACCTCCTGGGTGCGATCCAGGCGCTCTCCCAGCTGAGCTAATGCCCCACGCGGAGTCCCCGAACGTGTCGGGACTTCGTAGTATGCGGTATCGCCGCGCAGGCGGCAAGCTTGGCGACGTGCGCGCGGCGCGGAACTCCTGTCACCACACGGTCCATTCCTGTACACTACCCGGGCTACACCGCCGACCGGGGTCGCGCATGAGGATCACCGCCGTGCACGTCGACACGCTCCAGCTGGAGTACGGGGAGCCGTTCGTCATCGCTTCCTCGGCGCTGGCCGCCGGTCCGTGCGATCTGGTCCGCGTGGAGACCGACGAGGGCCTCGTCGGGTACGGTGAGGCCTGCGCCGCCTACGAGTTCACCGGCGACACTCTGTGGACGGTGCAAGACGTCATCGGCGAGTACCTCGGCCCTTCCGTCGTCGGGCGCGACCCCTTCGATGTCGAAGCTATCGCGCGTCACTGGGAGCGCGAGCTCTTCACGGTGGGCAACGAAGCAGCCCGTGCCGGCCTCGAGATGGCCCTGTGGGACCTGCAGGGCAAGGCGCTGGGGCGGCCGCTCTACGACCTTCTCGGCGGCCGCTCACGAGACGGCCTCACGGAGGTCATCGCCTTCGGCTGGGACGAGCCCGAGAAGCTCGCGGCCGACACCCGTGCGTCGCAGGCGCTCGGCATCACTGTGTTCAAGATCAAGGTCGGCGACGCGCCGGAGCGCGACGAGCAGCGCGTCGCCGCCGTCCGCCAGGCCGCGGGTCCCGCCGCGCACATCACCGTGGACGCCAACCAGGGCTGGTGGGACGCGAGGACGGCCGTGGCCGCCATCCGGCGGCTCGAGCCCTACGGCATCGAGTTCGCCGAGCAGCCGGTCCGCATGGGCGACCTGCAGGCGGCCCGGTACGTGCGCGAGCGCGTCGACGTGCCCATCGCCCTCGACGAGAGCGTCCGCGGCCCGCGCGAGGCGCTGGCCGCCGTCCAGGCCGGCGCCTGCGACATCATCGTCGTCAAGCTCATGAAGACGGGCGGCATCCTGAACGCCCTCAAAGTGAACGCCATCGCCGAGGCCGCGGGCGTCACGGCGATGATCGGCAACATGGGCGAGAGCAGCATCGGACTGGCCGCGCACTTCCACCTCTACCAGGCGCTGGCCAACGCCACGCACGGCGACGCCGACCCGCCCTGGCGGTTCGACGGCCTCAAGCGCGACATCGCCCACGGGCTGCGCGCCGAGGTCCGTGACGGCGTTTCCACGGTGATCGTGCCGGACGCGCCTGGGCTCGGTGTCACGCTCGACGACGAGGCCGTCGCCGCGCAGCGCGTCGTGAGGCCGTGGTGACGGCCGTGGGCGTGCGGGAGGCCACGGCGCCGCTCACCCTTCTCGGCGCCGCCCGGGCGTCGCAGGACGACCTGCTCGGCGCCCGGTTCGCGGCCGTCGGTGTCCCGCTCGGCGGGTGCCCCGACGGCCCCGCGGCGGTACGTGTGGCGTCGGCGGCATACGCGCAGTGGCGCGAAGCTGCCGAGGCCGGGGCCGGGGTGCGCGTCGTCGACTACGGCGACGTGGCCGTCGACGACGCCGACCCCGCGGGCTCGTTCCTGCGCGTGCACGAGCGTCTCGCCGACGTGCTGGCCGCCGGGGCGGCCCCCCTGGTGCTGGGCGGGTCCGCGCTGGTCACGGTCCCCGTGCTCCAGGTGCTCGCCGGCAAGCTCAGCGGCCGGCTCGGTGTCATCTCGTTCTCGCCGAGCCTCGACCTCGACCCGGCCGCCGGCGACCTGCGTGAGAACCGCTGGCGGCGGGCCCTCGAGCTCGGGGTGTGCGAGCCTCGCACCATGGTGCTCGTCGGGGACCGGGGTGGCCCGGCCGAGGCGGGCTCGAGGCACGAAGCTCGCTCGTCGGGCGTGCGCCGGTACTCGCTGGCCGACATCGCCGAGCTGGGCATCGTCACAGTCGCGCGCGAGGCGCTCGAGGCGGCCGGCTCCGGGACCGAGGCCGTGTACCTGTCGGTCGACCTCGCCGTGGTGGAGGGCGGCGGTGAGCCGGTCGGCCTGGGCGCATCGGAGCTGGCTGTCGCGCTCGGCGTCGCGGCGCGGGCCCACCTCGCGGCCGCCGATCTGTGCGGCGTCGACCGGGCCGCGGAATGCGGTCCTACGCCGGCGCTGGCGGCCCGTCTCGCGGCGGTCGTGGTCGCGGCGGCTGCGGGGGCCGAGCAATGAGGAGGCGAGGTCCGCCTCCTCGGTCGGGCGTCCCGCCGCGCCGCCCCGGCGGCGTGCGGCGGCGTCCCTTGGGTGTCTGGGTACGCAGCCCTAAACGCGCGTTCCATCGAGGGGGCGATGTAGTGTGACGAAACACTGCGTAGAGTAGCAATGCGGGAGGGGTGTCGTGACACGGGAAGAGAAAGAGCAGGCAGTGGATGCCGTGCTCGCGCGGTACGAACATCTCGGCGCCACACTGGTCGCCGATGACCAGACCCTGGTGCGCCTGTTGCAGACGCTCGAGCTCTCCAGCACCGACAGGGAGGTCGGCGAGTACCTGTGCTCCTTTCTCGTCGCCTGAATAGGCGCGCCGCGGGGGGATCCGCGGCCGGCGGCGAGGGGCAGGCGGTCCCGGCGGGCCGGTTTCACGGACGCAGGTCCGGGACCGGCCGGCCGGGACTGTCGCGTTGAAGTGCCGGCCGCCGCGTCCCGGGCCGGCACTCGGAGGCCTCGCGGCGGGCGGCGCGGCCCCGTCTCAGCCGCCGGACGACCCGCCACCTTGCTCCCCGGAGGGCCCGGCCTGCGCGGCGGGCCGCGCCGCCGCCCTTCCCGACCCGGCGCGAGCGCCGGCCCCTGTCTCGGTCGCCACGAGGGCGGCCGCGATGCGCGCCGCGGCCCGCAGGTACTCGCCCGCTTCCGCGTAGTCGCGCGGTGCGCCGTCGAACACGTCGAGGATGCCGCCGACACGACCCTCCCAGACCAGCGGCACGCACGCCTCGCTCCTGAATCCCCACGACTCCATGTCGGTGCGCTCCTGGGCGGAGAGCCGGGGGTCGTCCAGGTCGGGGATCACGACCATCTCCCCGCTGCGCACCGCCTGCGCCGTGGCCGGGTACTGGTCGATGTCCAGCGGCCCCGACTCCACGGCGTCGTCGCGTCCCCGCTCGTCCACGCTGACGAGGCAGTGCAGCCCGTCCTCGTGGAGGGCGAAGACGTCGCAGTCGGCGGCGCCGACGTGCAGGCGGACCTCGGCGGCGAGACGCTCGAGCGCCTCGCCGGGAGGCCCCTCCCGCACGTGCAGGCCGCAGATGGCGGCGATGCCGGCGAGGTCCGCGGTGCGGCGCTCGACCTCGCCTCCGAGGCGCGCGGCCTCGAGGGCGACGGCCAGCGTCCCCGCCACGCTCCGGAGGAAGTCGGCGTACTCGGTGAACGCACGGGAGCGCGAGTCCACGATGTCGATGAAGCCGCCGATCTCGTCGTGCAGCACCAGCGGCACGCACACCTCGCTGGTCCAACCCCCGGCGCGGTAGACGCTCCGCTCGGCGTCGGTGAAGCGCTCGTCGCCGGGCGACGAGACCGCGAGGACGTCGCGGGCCTTCATCGCGTGGACGGCGACGGGGTAGCTGCCCAGATCGCCGCTGAGGCCCACCACCTCCACGTCGCGGCCGGTGCGGTCGTGGCCGGCGATGCACACGACCCCGCGCGGGGTGAGGCGGTAGATCTGACAGGCGGCTGCGTCGAGGGCTCCCCGCAGACTCTCGGCGACGCGCGCGACCATGGTCTCGGCGTCGCCGGTGGCGGCGCAGATCCTCGCGATCGCCTCGAGTTCGGAGATGATGCGGTTCCGCCGCCGCACCTGCTCCGTCCGGCGCTCCGCGTCGAGGGTCAGCGACGCCAGGGCGCCCACTCCGCGGGCGAGCTCCAGCTCGGCCGAGAAGTCGTGGGGGACGTAGTCGTACAGCTCCAGGAGGCCGAGCGTGCGCCCGCCGGCGGCCAGCGGCACCGCCAGGTGCGACTGATAGCCCCAGCGCTCCAGCGAGAAGCGGCCGTCCGGGTCGAGCCCGTCGTCGTCGAGGGCGCCGGCGAGCACGGGCTTGCCGGTCACGACGGCGCGGTGGCTCGTAGGGTAGCGCTCCAGGCGGAGTACGATGCCCTCCCAGGCCTCGTCCCAGCGCCCTCCGTCGTAGCTGACGAGGGCGCGTGCCGTGTCGCCCTCGACGGCGTAGACCTCGACGATCGGGACCCGGGTGGCGTCGGCGAGGCGCTCCACGAGGTCACGCAGGACCTGCTCCGTGCTGAGCCGGGAGGTGTCCTGCCGCCACAGGTCGCGGAGGACCGCCAGGTCTCTGTCGCTCTCGCGCACGCCTCCCGGTCCTTCGGCTGCCTGGAGTGCCGCGGCCAGGAGCGTAGCCGTGCCCCTGATCGCCGGCGCGGCCGCCCGGAGCGCCTCGTGATCGACCCCCCCGGCCTCGACGACCGCCACGGTCTCGCCCCGGCAGACCACCGGAGCGAGCACGAGCGCGGTCACCTCGCGGGAGTCGAAGTACTGGACGCGCGTCGCCGGCGTGAGACGCTCGTCGTCGCGGCGCACCAGCTCCGCCTCGCCGCCGGCCGCCGCCGCCGGCAGGTCCTGCGCGTCCCAGTCGACACGCGGCGTACGGCCCTGTGAAGCTGTGGCCCACGCTCTCCCGCGGCGCCACAGGTACACGTTGCAGAAGACGAGGCCGGGCCGGCCGCCGAGCGCGTCCGTCGCAGCCGCCGCGACCGCGCGGAACCCGCCGGCCTGTCCCGGAGCGGGCGAGTCCTCTTCCGGGGGACGGGCTGGAGCTTCGCTCCGGCCGCCCGAGGGGGCGTTGACCGGAGGGCCCGAGGGCCCGTGGCCTGTCGCGGCCGACAGGAGGACCGCGGCGTGGCGGGCCATGGACTCGGCGAACGTCATCGCCTCGAGGCCGAACGCGTGGGCGCCCCTCGAGTCGCCGAGGCGGAGGACGCCGTCGCGTCCGTCGTGCAGCTCCACGGGCAGGGCCAGGAGGCTCAGGAACCCTCTGCGGCAGTAGTCGTCGGCGGTGGCGCGGGCGAGGAGCCGCGTGCGTGCGACATCCGGCACGTGAACCCGCCGCCGGCTGTGGACGACCTCAGCCTCGGCGGGCATGGAGGCCAGAGGCACGGTGGCCCCCGCCGGAGGGGATTCCCCGTCGCCGTAGACGGCGACGACGCGGAGCGTGTCGTCGCTCTCCCGCACGGTGATGCAGCACGAGGTCGTGTGCGACCCCAGGGCGGCGGCGGCGGCCAGCGCTTCGAGCGCCGCGTCCTGCCGGGCGTCGCCGGCTGCGGCGTCGTGTCCGCGGCCCTGAGCGGCGCTGGCGTCCGCGGCGCCGCCCACAAGGGCCTCGATGTCGCTTCGCCTGTAGCGGCGGTGTCCGCCCGGGCTTCGGTAGCACCGCACACGGCCGTCGTCGCTCCAGGCGCGCAGGGTGTTGTGGCTGACACCGAGCGTGGCCGCCGCCTCCGCGAGGCGGAGCCAGTCGCCGCCGTTCGCCTTGCCCACTCTCACGGTAGCCTCCGGTCCGACGCTGTGAATCTACCAGATTCTCCAAAAGGGAGGTGTGGCTGCCCGGCGGGAGGGACGGCCGGCGGGGCGGCGGGGGCCTGGGAGTGGGCGCGTGGTGTGCGGGGTGCTGACCAGGGGGCGGGTCAGATGAGAAGGATTCGCAACAGGGAGCAGCGCAGCCTCTGGCCGGACTCTCGTCCCCAGCGGCCGACAGAAGGGCCGGCGCCGCCGTGGCGCCGGCCCTTCTGTCGGCAGTCGGCCGCGGAGGTCCTCAGCAGGCGTCGCCGTCCGGAGCGGACGACTCGCCGTCGGCGATCGCCCGGGCGATGTCGGCGAAAGCCGCTCCGACCGGCGTGCTCGCGTCCAGGGCGGCCGGGGCTCCCGTGTCACCGCCCTCTCGTGTCGCCTCGTCGAGAGGGATGCGGCCCAGGAGCTTCGTGTCCATGAGCCGGGCGATCTCGTAGGCACCGCCGCGGCCGAAGATGTAGTGGCGGCTGCCGCAGTCGGGGCAGAGGTAGTACGACATGTTCTCGACCACACCGAGGACGTGCTGTTTGGTCATGCGCGCCATCTTGGCCGCCTTTACCGCGGTACGCGAGGCGGCCTCCTGTGGCGTGGTCACGACGACGAGCTCGGCGCCGGGGATCATCTGCGCGATCGTGAGCGCGATGTCACCGGTGCCCGGCGGGAGGTCGATCAGCAGGAAGTCGGGGCTGCCCCAGAGGACGTCCCCGAGGAACTGCTCGATGGCGCGTCCGAGCATGGGGCCACGCCAGATCACGGGCTCGTTGTCGGGCAGGAAGAAGCCCATGGAGACGACCTTCACGCCGTGCGCTTCGGGGGGGAGCATCTTCCCGTCGTGAGCGGCGGGGGGCACTGCGGCGAGCCCCATCATGAGCGGCATGGTGGGACCGTAGACGTCGGCGTCGATCAGGGCCACGGCGTGGCCCTGCTGGGCGAGCGCGACGGCGAGATTGGCGGTGACGGTCGACTTGCCGACGCCGCCCTTGCCGCTGGCGACGGCGATCGTGCGGGTCCTGGAGCCGGGACCGAAGAGGCTCTCCACCATCTGGTGCCGGCCTTTGAGCTTGACGGTGAGGGCGTCGCGCTCCTCACGGGACATGGCGTCGAGCTTGATCTCGACGGTGCGGCCCTCGGCGACCGCCGCGAGAGCCTGTTCGGCGTCCGCGCGGATCTGGTTGCGCAGAGGGCAGCCTGCGGTCGTGAGCACGATGGTCGCACCGATGCGGTGGTCGTCGACGACGATATCGCGGACCATGTCGAGCTCCACGACGCTGCGACGCAGTTCGGGGTCCTGGACGGCGGCCAACGCCTGCAGGACGTCTTCGTGGGTCAAGGGAACCTCCGCTCTCGCTGGTGATGCAGGCGGACTGTACCCGGGAAGGGGAGGCGCCAGTCTGAGCGGGGTCGACACCGGGGCTGCCGAGGCCCGCCGGCGGCAGGCACGACCCACCACCACCGGGCCCTTCGCAGGTCGCACGGACGACCTTCAAATGTTCTTCACAACTGGGCGCTACGATGTGCGACACAAGGGCGGTCCAGCGGTCGAGTCAAGCGGACGGCTGTGCCGGAGGACGGCGACCGCGTCGCCGAGAGACCGAGGAGTGTGGTGTGAGGAAGCAGTGGAAGACGATCGTGATCGTCGCGGTGGTCGCGGCGCTCGGGTTGTCGGTCGTCGCGGCAGCGTACGGCGCGACGAGGTCGGGCAACACGAAGAGGGCGCGCAGCTTCGCCGGCGCCTGCCAGCAGCTGTTCAAGAACCCGCAGGCGGTCGAAGACATGCAGGCCCTGCGTGCCGAGCACCAGCAGGAGATGCAGGCGTGGTGGTCCAAGTACGGCAGCGATCCGACCAGTGCAGAAGCGGTGGCCGCGCTCAAGGAGCTCCGCACCGAGCACTGGAACGACATGAAGGCGCTGTTCGACAAGTACGGCGTGAAGCTCCCGGCCAACGCCGGCCCCGGTATCATGGGCGGCTTCGGCATGATGGGCGGCGGCGGCGGCTGCGGCGGCGGCGGTTGTGGCCAGGGCGGCGCAGGCTGCGGCGGCTTCGGCCAGGGCGGCATCACCGGCGCCGGCTACGGCATGATGGGCGGCGGCATGATGGGCGGCGACACGTACTGAGCCGCGCCGGCGTTTCACGTGAAACATCGCGGCCCTCAGGTCGCTGAGTGCAACGAGAAGGGGCCCCGTGAGGGGCCCCTTCTCGTTGCTGCTCCAGAGGCGGCGGCCGGTGTGCCGGTCACCGCGCTGCGGGACCTCACGCCTTGATGTTCACCGCCTCCGGGTTCCCGGCGCCGGTGGCGTAGGTGTCCTTGAAGATCTCCATGAGGACCGGGCTCTCGCGTACGACCTCGAGCGAGATCACGGCGTGGTCCTTCGTGTAGCCGTTGCCGATGATCATGGTGGTGTCGGCACCGATGCCCTCGGCGCCGAGGGCGGCCGAAGTGAAGCTGGTGGCCATCGAGAAGAAGTACACGAGCCCCGTGTCCTTGGTCGCCAGGATCGACGCCATCTCGGTGTTGGGGATGTCGACGCAGTTGATCGTCAGGTCGGCCATCTCTCCGCCGGTCGCCTTCTTGACCTCCTCGTAGACGAAGAGCTGGTCGGTCGCGGAGCCTTGGATGATGACGTCGGCGAACCCGGCCTTCTCGAGCCGCTTCCTGCCGGCGTCGCCGTGGACCAGGCAGATGACCTTGCCGGTGGGTTTGACGCGCTTGCGCGCCTCGTAGGCGCAGAGCAGGCCGCTCTTGCCGCCGGCCCCGATGATGAAGACCGTCTGGCCGGGCTTGCTCAGCTTGGCGGCCTGCGCCGGCGCCCCGGCGACGTCGAGGATGGCGAGCGCGAGCGCTTCGTCCATGTCGGCCGGGATCTTGGCGTAGATGCCGGTCTCGAAGAGGATCGCCTGCGCCTTCACGCGCACCTGACAGGTGTCCTTGTTGACCGAGATGACCTCGTCGACCTTCAGCGGCGTCAGGGAGAGGGAGACGAGGGTGGCGATCCGGTCACCCACCTTGAGGTCGCGGTCCGCGAGCTTGGGACCGATGGCCGCTACCGTGCCCAGCAGCATGCCGCCCGACCCTGTGTCGGGATTGTGGTGCTTGCCGCGCTTCGCGATGATGTCCAGGCTGTGGCGCGCCATCTTCGCGACGTCGCCGCCCTCGGCCTCCTCGATCTGCGTGAAGCTGGCCGCGTCGATGTTGAGCGTGTCGACGTCGATGAGGATCTCGTCGTCGTAGATCTCCATCGTGTTGTCGATCTTCCACGCCGGCTGCGGCAGGACGCCCTTGGGCTCCACCACACGGTGCGCGCCGAACTTGTTGCCTTCCTTCATGCCCTCTCCTTCCGGGTCCGGCGTGAGCCCCGCGCGGCGGCCGCTTCGCGGTCCGCGCCGGGCCCCTCGCCGAAGGCCTACTCCTCGATCCCGACGACGGACCCGGCGCCCTGCCCGCCGCCCACCCAGGCGCCGGTGAGTCCGATCTCCTGGCCGCGCTTCTGGAGCTCGTGGATGAGCGTCACCAGCATGCGCTTGCCGGTACTGCCGAGCGGGTGGCCG
>CAIXSE010000092.1 GCA_903921965.1 uncultured Thermoleophilia bacterium
GCCGAGATCGCCGAACCAGCCCCCGCGCACGGCCGCCCTGTACAACCGCCCGGCCGTGGAGGTCAGGTCCTCGCCCGTGCGGATCATGGTCGTCATGGTGAGGAGCCGGGTCTCCCCGCACCGTCGCTGCAGGTCCTGCAGTTCCGCCTGGTCGGCAGGGTCTGTGGATCCCATGAGCTCCTGCATCCTCGCGAAGTGCGACGTGAGGACGGTGCCCAGCTTGTTCGTGTTCCTGGCCAGCTCGCGGTACTTCCTGGCCAGGTCGTCGACGGCCTTCCCGTACTCGTCGGCGTGGCGCTTGTCCACGTTCGCCGAGGACACGGCAGGCAGGGCCAGCAGGCCCAGGACGGCCGTGACGGCCACGGCGACGAGGAGCCGCGCACGCCGCGGACGGCGGCTCGGGTCCGGGACGGACGTGGGCATCGGTGCCTCCCCCCTGAAGACTCTCACGATGGTCCACTGTAGGGAGGCGGTCCGCGGAGCGTCAACGTTGCGGCCGACGGCAGGGCACGCCCGGCGAAGCCCCGCCGGCGCGGCGGCCGGGCCCCGCCAGCTACTCGGGGCGCCAGGCGGGGCTGAACGCCTTGGTCACGTTCGGCACCTTCGTCACGGCCGAGCCGTCGGCGCCGACGGTGTAGAGGGCGGACGGCCGCACCGAGAGGCCGGAGGCGAACGCGATCCGGCCGCCGCCGGGCGCCCACGACGTGGCGACCGAGAACGGCTGCGGGATGTAGCGCGCCACGTCGTCGAGGAGCACGGTGTCGTCCCCCGCTCCGCCGGCAGGCACGCGCACGAGCGCCTGCTCCTTCCGGCTCCAGAGCAGCAGCCACTGCCCGTCCGGCGAGAGCGAGAACCGCATCAGCGGCTCGATCGCGGTGACGAACGTCTCACCGCTCCCGTCGCCGGCGACGGCGCAGACCTTGCCCGGCACCCTGTCCGACTTCACGCGCGCGAAGAAGACGCGGCCGTCGGGCGCCCAGGCCGGCTCGGAGTCGATCGTGGGGCGCTTGCCCGCCGGCGTGACGTGCCGCAGGCCGCTGCCGTCGGCGGCGACGGCGAGGATGGCGGCCACGTCGTCACTCTCGACGTTGCTGAAGAGGATCTCGGCGCCGGGGGACCAGGCGAGCCCGGGCCCCAGGAGCTTCTTCACGCGCACGACGCGCTGCTTGCCCGACCCGTCCGCGCCCATGACCCACACCGCGCCGGGCTTGAAGCCTTTCTGCCGGATGAAGGCGATGCGGCGGCCGTCCGGCGACCACGCCGGCCGCGAGCAGTCGCCGGTGGTCGTCAGCCTGACGAGGCCGGTGCCGTCGGTGCGCACGACGTAGATGTCACTGCGCACCACGTAGTCGCCGTCCTTCACGCTCAGCCCCATGAGCCGGGCGAAGGCGATGGCGCCGGGAGCGGTCGGCGTCGCCTCCGCACTCGCGCCGGCCGCGCCGGCGTCGTGCGCGGGCGCGACCCGCCCGCCCGCTGCCGTGCCGAGACCGGCCGAGGCGGCCAGGACGGCGGCGAAGACGAGCAACGTCCGAAACACCGGTGCGAGTGGCCCCTTCATGATGCACCCCCGTCGCAGCATCCCAGCCCCCGGCACGCGACCGCGCGGGGGCCGCCCTGTGCTCCTTGTTCCCGGAGGGTGCGGTGCCGGAGCCGTTGCGCGCGGAAGGGGCGGCGCTCAGCCTATGGGTTCGATCTCCCCCGGGCGCCAGGTCTTGTCGAACCAGGGCTCGAGCGGCGCGTACAGTCGCATGATGGCGAACCACCCCCTGCCCGGGACGGTCCGGATCCAGTTGCTCTCGTGGCCGGCCGGTGCCTCCGGCCCGAAGTAGACGTCCGCGGACGTGTCGGGGTTGATCACGGTGCCGGGCATGTGGCTGCTCACTTCGGGCAGCACCTGCCCCGTCGGCAGCATGCCGCGCGTCTGCGGGTCGTAGACGGTCAGCGCCCAGAACTCCTTGACCGGCACGTCCGGCGGCAGGTGCAGGCGGTACGACCTGCCGCCGTCCAGGTACGCGCCCCCGGCGTCGTGGCAGATGTAGGCGTACTGCGAGCCCACGCCGACCATCTCGAGCGACATCGCCGGGCTGACGCCCTGGGTGGCGTAGCAGAGGATCGTGCGGGCGTCCAGGTCGAGCACGCCGCCGGAGGCGAAGCCCGGGTCGCCGCCGATGAAGCCGATCTGCCACCAGCCGTCGGGGTAGTAGTAGCCGGCGCGGTCGCGGGTGGCGTAGAAGAGGGCGCGGGCCGTGGCGTTGCCGACGGCCGCGGCCTCGACGAGGATGGCCTGCATCCGCGCGTCGGGCGCGAAGGGCGCGTCCCTGCGGATGCCGATGGAGGCGAGCAGGCCGCGGGTCTCCGGGTCGACGGCCTCCAGCGGCTCGTCGTGGACGACGTCCGCGACGTCGCTGAAGAAGGTGACGTCGCTGTTCGGCACGTTGCTGAACACGGTGCCGGAGACGTCGACGAAGGTCATCTCCGGCCGCTCCCCTTCCGCCGCAGCCAGCGGGTACACGCGGAAGTTCCGCTTCGCGTTCTCGACGGCCGGCGCCAGGGCGCCGCCCTCGTAGAACGTACGGAAGAGCAGCTTGTTGCCCCACGTGCGCGAGCGCAGGACGGTGTAGCCGTCGGGCACCTCGCCGGTGTGACCGGGCGGGAGCAGCAGGTACCTGCCGCCCGCCCCCCTGTCCGGGCCCGGCCTGCCGACGTCGGTCACCCAGCGGCTCCAGAAGTCGTTGACGAAGCCCAGGACGTTCGGCGGGATCTCGAGGACCAGCGCCCCGTCGCGCGTGTCGAGCCAGATCACGTTGTACATGACCTCGGCGTTCCCGAGGGTGTAGAGCGAGCGCGAGTCGAGGAGCGACTCGGTGATGAGCACGGTGCGGTTGTCGGGCCCGCAGGAACGGCAGGTGGCGCGCTCCGTGCGCAGGGTCGCCGCCTGGACCGTGGTGAGGAAGACCTGCACGGCACGCTGGAAGTCCAGGTTGTCGTAGACCTTCCGCACGGTCTCTTCGTCGGGGAACCCGTCGAAGAACTTCAGCGCCCCCAGGCGGGTCTCGACGCTGTCCGGCGTGAGGATGGACGCCGGGATGTCGGTGGTCATCTTGGATCGCGGGGTATCCATGCCGTCTCCTTCCGTCGGGCGCCGTGCGGCCCTTGCGTCACCAGGCCACGGCCTCGAGCTCGCCGGGCCGCCAGGTCTTGTCGAACCACGGCTCGAGCGGCCCGTACAGGCGCAGCAACAGGAACCAGCCCTTCCCGGGCATCGTCTGGAGCCAGTTCGCCTCCTTGCCGGCCGGTGGCTCGGGGCCGAAGTACACGTCC
>CAIXSE010000093.1 GCA_903921965.1 uncultured Thermoleophilia bacterium
CAGCGTCTTGTCGACGAGCTGGTTGACGATGGCCGCCTGGTACGAGGCCGCGATGTCGGCGCGGTGCGCCGCGACCTCGGCCTCGCCGCGGCCCTTCAGGTCGTACAGCAGCGCCGTCTTCAGGCCGCTGAAGCTGAAGTCGCGGCCGCGCGGCACCGCCCGCGGGAAGGCTGCGAACGAAGCGTCGCCGGCCGCGGCGAGCTGGTCCAGCTCCCTGCCGCCGGGGTACCCCAGGCCGAGCAGGCGGGCGCCCTTGTCGAAGGCCTCGCCGGCCGCGTCGTCCATCGTGCGCGCGGCGACGCGGTACTCCACGCCGCGCTCCACGACGGCGAGCAGGGTGTGGCCGCCGCTGGCCACGAGGCAGACGAACGGGGCCTCCACGCCGAGCGCGTAGTTGGCGGCGATGTGGCCCTGGAGGTGGTTGACCGGGATGAGCGGGAGGCGGCGCCGGTAGGCGATCGCCTTGGCCGCAGCCAGCCCCACCAGCAGGGCGCCAATGAGGCCCGGGCCCTGTGTCGAGGCGACCCCGGCCAGGTCGTCCCACCCGACGCCGGCCTCGGCGAGCGCCTCGGCGACCACCTCGTTGACGAGCTCCGTGTGGCGGCGCGAGGCGACCTCGGGCACCACGCCGCCGAACTGCGCGTGCAGCTCGTTCTGCGACGACACGACCGACGACAGGATCTCGCGCCCGTCCACCACGGCGGCGCTGGTGTCGTCGCAGGACGTCTCGATGCAGAGCAGGGGGCCGGCCGGCGCAGCCTCGCCGGCCCGGCCACGGGCGGCCGTCACGCGGACTCCCCCTCCCAGTCCTTCCACATGATGAGCGCGTCCTCGCGGTCGTCGCTGTAGTAGCCGGGGCGCACACCGGTGGGGACGAAGCCGAAGCTGCGGTACAGGTCGATGGCCGCCGCGTTGGAGACGCGCACCTCGAGTGTGTGCCCCCGGTGCCCCTGCCGTTCGGTGATGGCGAAGTAGGCCTCGATGAGCGCCGAGGCCAGGTGCCGGCGCCGCTGCGGGGCGTCGACGGCGAGGTTCATGAGGTGCCACACGTCGACGAACATGTCGGCGATGAGGTAGGCGGCGACGTGCCCGCCGACCTCGCACACCAGGCAGATGCCGCTCTCGCGCGCCAGCTGGCCGCTGAAGATGGCCAGCGACCACGGCAGCGTGAACGAGCGGCGCTCGATCGCCGCCACGGCCTCGAGGTCGGTGAACTGCATGCCCCGGACCACCACCGTCTCGCCGGCTCCGCCGGGGACGACCTCGAACGTCACGGCCGCACCTCCCCGGCGCTGGGGGTCGACCCGGGGGCCGGAGCCTCGGGCGCGCCGGAGGACGGCGCCGGCTCGGATGACTGGGCCGGGGTCGGGGACCCGGCCGAAGGCCCCTGCCAGCGGGCGGCGTCGGGGGCGCGGCCGTACAGCGGAAGGACGGCGTCGGGCCCCGTGACGAGACCGGGGACGCCGCGGGCCACGGCACGGCCCACCATGGCCGCGGTGGGCGCGGGCAGGCCGGCATCGGTGACACCGGGAGGCAGCGCGTCGCCGAGGAGCGCGACGCCGTCGCCGCCGGCGACGGCGGCGCCCCCGAGGCCCGCGAGCCACGCCGGGGCCTCGGCCACCGGCAGGACGACGACCTCGTGGACGAGGCGCACGCCATGGTCGTCGTCGGGCTCGTAGACGGCCGCGAACACCTCGCGGCGCCGGCCGTCGATGAGCGGGACGAGCGTGGCGGCCTCCGGGACACGCTCGCGGAGCGCCAGCGCCAGCGCGGCGGTCGTGGGCACGCCGGCCAGACGCACGCGCCCGTCGGCCTGCGCCAGGGCGCGCGCCGTGGCGATGCCTATCCTGAGCCCAGTGAAGGCGCCGGGCCCGAGGCCGGCGGCCACGGTGTCGACGCCGTCCCAGCCGGCGCCCGCCCGCGCGAGCACCTCGTGCACGCCGGGCAGCAGAAGCTGCGTGTGCGCCGGGCCGTCGAGGGCCACGACCTCCGCCGCCAGGGTGCCGTCCGCGGCGCAGAGCGCCACGGAACAGGCCGTCGTCGCGGTCTCGAGCGCGAGGATCACCCGGCGGCCCCCCGGCCGGCCGCGGTCGCCGGCGCCTCCGCCGTCTCGACCCGGATGCCCTCCGGCGCGGCGCGCTCGGCCACGGCGTGCTCGAAATCCGGCGCGGCGAAGAGGCGCGCCGTGCGCGTGCGCAGGGTGCGGTGCTCGAGCTCGAGGCGCACGTCGGCCGGCGGCAGCGCATCGCTGCCGGCCGCCGGCCACTCCACGAACGTGAGCGCGTCAGCCCCGAGGTAGTCGTCCCAGGCGAAGAGGTCGACGTCGGCGCCGCGGCTGAGGCGGTACAGGTCGAGGTGGTGCAGCGCCTCGCCGTCGCGGCCGTGGTAGCTCTGCGCCAGCGTGAAGGAGGGGCTGGTGACGGCGCCGCGCACGCCGCGCGCACGCAGGACCTCGCGCACCAGCGTCGTCTTGCCGGTGCCGAGGTCGCCCTCGACGGTGACGAGCGCGGGCGGCCGCAGGAGGCCGGCGAGCACTCGCGCGAACCGTCGGGTCTGGGCCGGTGAGGCGAGCGTGAGCCGGACCATTCAGAAGAGGCCGAGCTGCTCCGGAGGGCCGGCCGCGGCCTGCGACGGCTCCGCGGACGCAGGTCCGGGTACAGGGTCGGCGGCGACGGGCTCCGCGGCCGGCGGACCGGCCGGCTCCGGCTCCGGCTCCGGGACCGGCTCGCCGGGCACCGCCGGATACCGGGCGGCGGCCGCCTCGCCGGGCGCGGCCGGCGGCTGCGGCGGCGCGCTCAGAAGGCCGGGCTGGGCCTGCGCGGCCGGGTGGTCCGCGGCAGGAGACGCCTCACGCCGAGGCGGACGCCAGGCCGGGGGCTCGGCCGCGACCGTCCCGCCCGCGTCCGCGGCGGCAGGCGCGGCGTGCGCGAGCAGCTCCGGGAGACGCAGGAAGTCCTGCTTCAGGGTCTCGAGCATGGCCGGCGTGTACAGCGCCGCGGCCGGGTGGAAGATGGGGTACAGGTAGAGGTCCACGCCGTTGACCGTGTGGGCCTGGGGCCGGCCGTGCACTTTGGTGATGCCGGCCTGGTTGCCGGTGAGCAGCTTCGTCGCGTGGTTGCCCAGCGTGCAGACGACCTTCGGCCGGATGAGCTCGATCTGCCGCCACAAGTACGGACGGCAGGCGGCGATCTCGTCCGGGAGCGGGTCGCGGTTGTTGGGCGGGCGGCTCTTGAGCACGTTGGCGATGAAGACCTTCTCGCGCGTGAGCCCTATGGACTCGAGCAGCTGCGCGAGCAGCCTGCCGGCCTGGCCTACGAACGGCCGGCCCTGCTGGTCTTCGTGGTAGCCGGGCGCCTCACCGACGAACATGAGGTCGGCACCCGGGTCGCCGTCGCCGAACACGGCCCTGGTGCGGGTCTCGTGCAGGGGACAGCGGGTGCACGCCTCGACCTCGGCGCGCAGGGCGTCGAGCGCCGCGACGGTGTCGTCAGTGGCAGGTGCCACAGGATGAGCTGTGGCAGGTGGAGCAACTCTTCCTGGCTCCCTTGCCACCGAGGTCGAGTGACGACGAGTGCACGGCGAACGTGGAGAGCAGGCGGCAGACGTCGCCCGACCGGCACTCCG
>CAIXSE010000094.1 GCA_903921965.1 uncultured Thermoleophilia bacterium
CTCGGCGCCGAGGAGGCCCACGGCAGCCTGCGCCTCAGTCTCGGCAGGGAGAACACGGAGGAAGAGGTCGACGGCTTCCTCGAGGTGTTCCCGCCGATCGTCGACAAGCTGCGCAGCATGAGCCCGCTCTACTCGAAAGGCTGAGACATGTACACCGACCTGGTCATGGACCACTTCACGAACCCCCGGAACGTGGGCGAGATCGAGGACGCCGACGGCGTCGGGCAGATCGGCAACCCGGTGTGCGGCGACGTCATGCGCATCTCCATCGAGGTCGAGGACGACCGCATCAAGGACGTGAAGTTCAAGACGTTCGGCTGCGGCGCCGCCGTGGCCACGTCGAGCATGGTCACCGAGATGGTGATGGGCAGGACGCTCGAGGAGGCCGCCGACATCTCCAACAAGGCCGTCGCGGAGGCGCTCGGCGGTCTGCCCCCGAACAAGATGCACTGCTCCAACCTGGCCGCCGACGCGCTGCACCTCGCGATCCAGGACTACCTGGTGAAGAACGCCCGCGAGGACGACGTGCCGAAGATCCTGCACTCACTCCCAAAAGAGCACGAGCACTCGTCGCACTGAGCGGCGGGGTAGACAGCGCCGTCGCGGCGCTGAAGCTCATAGAGGAGGGGCGCACGCTGGAGACGGCGACCGTGCGCCTGTGGCCCGGCACCGACCGGCGGAGCTGCTGCTCGCCGGGCGCGCTGCAGCGGGCACGCGGCACCGCGGCGTGGCTCGGCCTGCCGCACCACCTCGTCGACCGCGAGGCGGACTTCCAGCTGGCGGTCGTGGCCCCGTTCGTGGCCGCGTATCTGGCCGGCGAGACGCCCAACCCGTGCGTGGCCTGCAATCCGATGCGGCTCGCCGCCCTCGTCGGGCTCGCCGACGAGCTCGGGCTGGCGCGCGTGGCGACCGGTCACTACGCGCGCCTCGTGTGGCGCGACGGGCAGCCGTACGTCGCGCGCGGGGCCGATCCGGTCAAGGACCAGTCGTACATGCTCTGGGCGGTACCGCCCGAGGTCCTGGGCCGGCTCGAGTTCCCGCTCGGCGGCGCGACGAAGCAGCAGACGCGCTCCGCGGCCGAGGCGGCCGGCCTTCCCGTCGCCGGTGAGCCCGAGAGCCAGGAGGTCTGCTTCGCGGTCGACGGGTACCGGCCGTTCCTCGAAAGCCGGGGCGTCGCGGCCCTGCCCGGCGACATCGTCGACGCCGCGGGCCGCGTGCTGGGGCGGCACGAGGGGTACTGGCGCTACACGGTCGGCCAGCGGCGCGGCCTCGGCATCCCGGGCGGACCGTGGTTCGTGCAGGCGGTCGACCCGGGACGCAACGAGGTCGTCGTCGGCGGTCGTGAGAGCCTGGGGCGCCGCGAGGTCGTCGTTCGGGACGTGCACGACCGCGGGCTGGACGCGGCCGGCGTGAGTCTCTCTTTGCGGCTTCGCTACCGCTCGGCGGCCGTCCCCGTGGCCGGCCTGGAGCCCGTCGGCGACCGTCTGCGGGTGGTGCTGGCCGAGCCCTTCGAGGGCGTCGCCGCCGGCCAGTCGGCGGTGTTCTACGACGGCGACGTCGTGGTCGGGGGAGGGGTCGTCGACGGTCCCGCTTGAGACGGCGCGGGGACCGGCCGTCCGGCAACGACCGGGCGGGTCCGCGAGCGCGGTATGATACGCTTCGTGCGCCTCCGGGCGCCCACCACCACCCTCTCAAGGAGACGTGCATGGACTTCACGGTCGTGGCGGCCACCACGAGCACCGCTTCGCTGGTGCTGCGCTACTCCGCTGCCTTCTTCTTCGTGCTCGTGGCCATCTTCCTGGCGTACGCCCTGTTCAAG
>CAIXSE010000095.1 GCA_903921965.1 uncultured Thermoleophilia bacterium
GGCCGATGATCCGCCAGCCGCTGAAGTACGTCGTCGTGACGTAGGTCCAGAGCGACATGCGGGCGGAGTCCCCGAGGAACCACCAGCAGAACACCGGGTTCACCACCCAGCTGAACACCGCCAGCGGGATGCCGAGGCGGATCAGCCGGTCCTTGAGGAAGCGCCCCGGCCCCTTGCGGTCGTACGAGCCGGGGATGAAGTACGCGGAGATGAGCAGGAAGAGGCCCATGAAGTAGGCCTGGTCGACCGCGCAGAACCACGAACCGAGGCCGTCGGCGACCGCGTCCTGGCGGCCTTCGAGGTAGATCCAGCTGCCGGTGCCGGCGTAGGTGATCATCAGGTGGTGCAGGATCACCAGGATGGTGAGGAACACGCGGATGTTGTCGACGAACAGCAGGCGGGCGGCGCTGCTTGACGGGTCGGCGGGTGCCGCGGTCCGCTCGGTATCGGCCTCCCGGCCCACAACGCCCGTCATCGTGGCCCCCTCGCCGCCCCTCGTCGCGGTGACGCTGGGCACACGCTCGCCGCGCAACGGCGCTGTGTCAAGACCCCCGCGTCCCGGCTTCGTCTGGACGCGGCCCCGGACCGCGTCGTAGACTCTGGTACATACCAGAAACCGCGGCGGCCGCCGGTGGCGGCCGTCCGAAGGAAGCGAGGACGTGTGACCACAGTGGCCAGCCCCGAGTTCGCACCGTTCGACCCACCGCTCCGCACGCTCATGGGCCCCGGCCCGTCAGACGTCGCCCCGCGCGTCCTCGAGGCCATGGCGCGGCCCACCATCGGTCACCTCGACCCCGAGTTCGTGCGCCTGATGGAGGAGATCAAGGAGCTGCTGCGCTACGCCTTCCAGACCGCCAACGAGGTGACGTTCCCCGTGTCGGGACCCGGGTCCGTCGGCATGGAGACGTGCTTCGTCAACCTGGTGGAGCCGGGCGACGAGGTGATCGTGTGCCGGAACGGCGTGTTCGGCGCGCGCATGCTCGAGAACGTCACGCGCGTCGGCGGCGTGCCGGTGGTCGTCGACGACGACTGGGGCACGCCCGTCTCGGTCGACAAGGTGGCGGCCGCGCTCGACGCGCACCCGGCCGCCGGGGTGCTCGCCTTCGTGCAGGCCGAGACCTCGACCGGCGCCCACACGCCGCCGGCGCCGCTCGTCGCCCTGGCGCGCGAGCGCGGCTGCCTCACGATCGTCGACACCGTCACCGCCCTGGGCGGCGTGCCGGTGCTCGTCGACGAGTGGGACATGGACGCGGTGTACTCGGGCTCGCAGAAGTGCCTCAGCTGCCCTCCGGGCCTGGCGCCCGTCACGTTCGGGCCGCGGGCCGTGGAGCGTGTCAAGGCGCGCACGGTGCCGTGCCAGAGCTGGTTCATGGACCTCAGCCTCCAGCTGGGCTACTGGTCGTCCGGGACGCGCGTGTACCACCACACCGCCCCCGTGAACGCGCTCTACGGCCTGCACGAGTCGCTGCTGATCCTCGCCGAAGAAGGGCTCGAGGCGGCCTGGGAGCGGCACCGGGTCGACCACCTGGCTCTGGTCGCCGGCCTGAAGGCGCTGGGCCTCACGACGCTGGTCCCCGAGCAGGACTGCCTGCCCGAGCTCAACATGGTCGTCGTGCCCGAGGGCGTGGACGAGGCCGTGGTGCGCGGGCGACTGCTTCGGGAGTTCGACCTCGAGGTGGGCGCCGGCCTCGGCACGCTGGCGGGCAAGGTCTGGCGCGTCGGCCTCATGGGGCACGCGTGCACCGCGGCCAACGTGGTCAAGTGCCTGCGCGCGTTCGCCGAGGTCCTCGGCCCGGGCGTCGTCGCGGCGACGGCCGACGAGGCCGAAGAGGCGGCCCGGGCGCAGGGGTTCGTCGGCGAGGCCTGAGACGCCGCGATCCGCGGGCCTCGGGCCGGCGCCGCCGCGGGGGGACGGCCGCAGCTCGCGGTCGTCCCCCCCGCGCGCGTTTGCGCTACTCTGGGGTCATGGACGCCCGGCGCAGCAGAAGGCGCGCGCTGCGGCGCGAGCGCGGGAGCGTCTGGCCGCTTGTGCTGGTCGCGGCGCTGCTGGTGCTCGTCGCGGCGGGCGTGGCCGTCTTCGCGTGGGGCCGGCACGGCGTCGGGGGCGACGAGGCGGCCACCGCTTCGGCTTCGCCGTCTCCCCGGGCATCCCGCGCGGGTCCGGGCGCCGCGGGGTCGCGGAGGCTCGCGACCCCCGCGCCCACCCCAGGCTTCGTCGAGCACCCGCGGCCGGTGCCCATCCTCGTCTACCACCACGTGATGGACGACCCGAAGGGGCCGCCGCTGGTGACCATGAGCACGAGGCGGTTCCGCTCGCAGATGGACTGGCTCGCCCGGAACGGGTACGAGGCGGTGACGCTGCGGCGCGTGTACGACGCCTGGACCGGTGAGGGCACCCTGCCGGCCCGCCCCGTCGTGATCTCCTTCGACGACGGCTACGTGGACCAGGCCCGCAACGCCGCGCCGGTGCTCCGCGAGCGCGGCTGGCCGGCCCAGCTGGACCTCGTGTTCGAGGCACTCTACCTGGGGGCGACGCCGCCCGCCGGCCGCCTGACCCCGGACATGGTCTGCAGCGTCCTCGACGACGGCTGGGAGCTGACCTCGCACAGTTACTCGCACCCGGACCTCACGCGCCTGTACGGCGCCCAGCTGCGCCGGCAGCTCGTGGTCTCCCGGCGTCGCCTCCGCGAGACGTTCCACGTGCCCGTCGACTTCTTCTGCTATCCGGGCGGCATCTGCACGAAGCGCGTCAAGCGGGCCGTGCGCAACGCCGGCTACCTGGCCGCCACCGGCACCCGCTACGGCGCGGCGACGCCGCGCGACCTGTACTCGCTGCCGCGCATCTACTGCTACAGGGGGGAGACGACCGCGGTGTTCGCCTCGCGCCTCCGCGAGACGCTCGCGGCGGCGGAGTGAGGCCGCGGGCCGCCGTGGCGGGCGGGAGCCGGCGGCCGGTCAGGCGGCCCTGCGTCCTTCGCCGCCGCGCTTCCCGCGGTCCCGCAGCAGGTGGACGGTGCCGCCGGCGCCGCGGCCGGACGGGCTTCGCGCGAGCCCGCTGCGCGTGACGTAGGCCGCCAGCGCCTGCTCGTCGACGAGACCCAGCAGGCGGCCGTCGCGCACCACGGCGACGTACCCGGTGCGCCCCGAGGCAAGCAGCCGCAGAACTTCGAGCGCCGGCCGGCCCGGGTCGACCTCGAGCGTCTCGTCGCGCCCCCGCATCACCTGCGCGACCCGGTCGGTGTCCCAGCGGCCGCGGTCGACCTCGCGCAGGTCGTCGGCACAGAAGACGCCCTCGTAGTCACCGTCGCCCCCGCCGGCCACCGGCAGGCAGCGCGCCTGGTTCGGCAGCACGTAGTCGCGCGCGGCGGCGTGCAGGGTGACCAGCGGCGGCACCCAGACCGGAGGCCCGGGGACGAGCCGGCCGGCCGCGACGCCGTGCAGCCGGTCCTCGGCCACGCCCAGACGGCCGGCCGCCCGCGACGACTGCACGAGGATCCAGCCGACCATGGCGGTCCACAGCGCGCCGAGGAGGTCGCCGCGCACGAGCAGCAGGGCTCCCGCACCGACGAGCAGCCACCCCACCACGGCGCCCGCCCTCGCGGCTCCCGCCGTGGCCCGGGCGTGGTCGCGCCACACGGCCCACAGCGCCGCGCGCAGCACGCGCCCGCCGTCGAGCGGGAAGCCCGGCAGCATGTTGAAGACGGCGAGGATGACGTTGATGGTCCCCAGGTAGAGCGCCAGCGCGTGCACGGGCGCCGGTGACTGGAACAGAGCCGCGAGGCCGAGCAGCACGCCACCCAGGGCGAGGCTCGTCAGCGGGCCCGCGCCCGCCATCAGCGCCTCGCGCCACGGTCCTTTGGGCTCCTCCTCGATGCTCGAGACGCCGCCGAGGAAGAACAGCGTGATGCCGCGGACGCCGATGCCCTGGGCGCGCGCGACGAGCGAGTGCGCGAGCTCGTGGACGAGGACCGAGCCGAAGAGGAGGAGCGAGGCGGCGAGGGCCAGGACCCAGTAGGCCGCAGGACCTGCCCTGAACATGGCCGGCAGCACGACGACGGCCAGCGACAGCGTGAGCAGGCCGACGATCACGAACCAGCCGGCCCGCACGCGTACTTCGATGCCGAGAAGCTTCCCGATCTTCATCCCGCCGTCCACGGCGACTCCTCCCGGGCTGTACCCACCCCGGTTGTTCCCTGCGTCCGGTGCGGGCATGCGGGCAGGCGCGCATGCCGCCGCTCGAGCCGGCCGAGGGCCCGCCCGCCTGAAGCGGGCGGCGCCGTTCCCGGTAGGATGGCCGGGCCAGGCCAGTGAGCCCCGGGAGGGTGTCGTGCAGTACGAAGAGTTCCTCGCGTTCGTCAAGGGCCGCCGCACGGTGCGGGCCATCAAGCCGGACCCCCTTCCCGAGGAGGTCGTCGGCAAGCTGCTGGAGGCGGCGCGCTGGGCGCCGAGCGGCTTCAACATGCAGCCGGTCGAGCTGCTCGTGGTGGACGACCCTGAGCTGCGCGCGGCGGTCCGGCGGATCGTCGACGACTACAAGAACAGCGACTTCTTCGACCTCGAGGCGACCCGCGAGCCCTGGCAGGGGTCGCCGTGGTCCATCGCGTCGCACGGGCGCTGGGAGACACCGGCGGCGCCGGTCATGATCGCCGTGCTCGGCGACACGCGGCGCCGCGTCGGGCTGCCCATGGCCGCCCGTTACGCGAGGCAGAAGGGCGACTCCATCTTCGAGTCGTCGCTCGCCAACGCGTTCCTGTACCTCCTGCTGGCCGCCCACAGCCTCGGGCTGGCGGCCGTGCCCTGCTCGGGCGTCAAGTACCCGACGGTGGAGGGCAAGGTGAAGCACCTGCTCGGCCTGCCGGACTTCATCTACCTGCACGACCTCGTGCTCGTCGGGGAGTCGGCGATGGGCGAGCAGCAACTCTCGGGCAAGCTGCTGCGGCCGCGCGGCGAGCAGGTCCACCACGACCGCGCCGCCGCCGGCGAGTTCCTCGGCGAGGACGAGCTGCGCGCGCAGATCGTGAAGCTGCGTGCGGGCAACGTCGCCCGGCACGTGGAGGGGGACGCCGCCGGGCGCTGAGCCGTCGCGCCGGCGTCCGGTCCCATCACGCCGACCGGCGCAGGGCCGCGCCGTCGGCGCCGGCGCCGGCGCCGAGGTGCGCCGTGCCCGCGGGGCAGTGGGCGAAGCCCGGTGCCCCGAGCCGGCGCTCCTGCTCCTCGACGAGGAGCACCTACTCGCCGGCCGGCACCAGGAGGTCCTCCTGCTCGGCCTCGCGGTGGGACACAGCGCCGGGCTGCCCCGGTCGCAGCTCACAGAGGGCGTACCCGACGCCGGCGGACTCGCGCCGGCCCTCGAAGACGCAGCCGAGGCCGAGGGCGTCGCAGTGCCCCCGGGCGGCGTCCCGCGCGTTCACGGTGGACCAGCCCTCGCCGCCGGGCGCGAGCCCTTCCCCTGTCTCCCGCAGCCGTGCCTCGTCCATCCGGGCTCCCCCCGTGCCGGGGGTCGCCGCGCCTTGCCGGGCCCAAGGTTCGCGGGACCTTTGCACGTTCTTCATGGTTTTGTAATCAAACCGGGCGTATGCTTTCAAAGTACGGGAACGATGCGGGCAAGCGACCGATCCTGGGAGGGATGCCCTGTGGACCCGAGCGAGTTCCACGCCGTCGAGGCCGGCCAGGTCGTCAGCTGCCCCGAAGGATACGCCGCCTTCGTGCCGGCGCCGCTGCCGCCCCGGTTCACCTACACGCGCGAGCTCGCCCTCGCCCTGTCGAGGGCCGACGCCGCCCTCGGCGAGCTCTCCGGCATCGGCATGCAGCTGCCCGACCCCGACCTCCTCGACGCCCCCTTCAAGCGTCAGGAGGCGCTGTGCTCGTCGCGCATCGAGGGCGCCGACGTCAGCCTCTCCGACCTGCTGCTCGACCAGGTCGGCGCCGCGCGGCCGAGCGTGCCTCGCGAGCACCTGCGCGAGGTGCGGGCCTGCATCGCCACGCAGCGCTTCGGCATCGAGCGGCTCAAGGAGGAGCCGCTCTCGCTGGGCTTCGTGCGCGCGCTGCACGAGCGCCTGCTCATGGGCGAGGTGGGCGACGCGCGCACGCCCGGCGAGTTCCGCACGTCGCAGAACTGGATCGGCCCTCCCGGCGCCACGCTGGCCACCGCGACCTACGTGCCCACGCCGATCTCGCGGCTGCACCAGGCGCTGTCGCAGTGGGAGGCGTTCCTGCAGGAGCGCGGCGTCGTGCCGGACCTCGTGCAGTGCGCCATGCTGCACGCCCAGTTCCAGAGCATCCACCCCTTCGTGGGCGGCAACGGGCGGCTCGGGCGGCTGCTCGTCACGTTGTTCCTCATGGAGCGCGGCCGCCTCAGCCGCCCGCTCCTGTACCTCTCGGCGTTCCTCGAGGGCCACCGCGACGAGTACTACGTGCTGCTGCAGCGGGTGCGCACGCACGGGGAGTGGGAGCCCTGGCTCCGCTTCTTCGCCCAGGGCGTGTACGAGACGGCGCGGCGCGCGTCCCGCCAGGCGCGCGCGCTCATCGGCCAC
>CAIXSE010000096.1 GCA_903921965.1 uncultured Thermoleophilia bacterium
ATGCGGTCGCCGGCGAACAGGCGGATGAGCTCGTCCTCGGCCGAGAGGTAGAAGCGCGTCTCGCCGGGGTCGCCCTGGCGGCCGGAGCGGCCGCGCAGCTGGTTGTCGATGCGGCGGCTCTCGTGGCGCTCGGTCGCCAGCACGTACAGGCCGCCGAGCTCGCGCACGCCCTCGCCGAGCTTGATGTCGACGCCGCGCCCGGCCATGTTGGTGGCGATGGTGACGGCGCCGGCCCGGCCGGCGTCCTTGATGATGTCGGCCTCGCGCTCGTGCTGCTTGGCGTTGAGCACGTCGTGGGGCACGCCGTGCCGCTCGAGCTGGCGCGACAGCATCTCGCTCACCTCGACGGAGACGGTGCCGACGAGCACGGGCTGGCCGGCCTCGTGCCGCTCCTGGATGTCCTGCGCGACGGCCGCGAACTTCTCCTTCGCCGTCGTGAAGATGAAGTCGTTCTCGTCCTTGCGGATCATGGGAGCGTTGGTGGGGATCTGCACCACTTCGAGGCCGTAGATCTGGCGGAACTCGTCCTCTTCCGTCTTGGCCGTACCGGTCATGCCGGCGAGGACCTCGTACATGCGGAAGTAGTTCTGCAGGGTGATCGTGGCGAGGGTCTGGTTCTCCTCGCGGATCGGCACCTTCTCCTTGGCCTCGATGGCCTGGTGCAGGCCCTCGGAGTACCGGCGCCCGTCGAGGATGCGGCCGGTGAACTCGTCGACGATGAGCACCTCGCCGCTCTGCACGACGTACTCGACGTCCTTGTGGTACAGCGCCTGGGCGCGCAACGCCTGGATCAGGTGGTTGACCAGGCCGCCGTTGGAGTCTTTGTAGAGGTTGTCGATGTCGAGAGCGCGCTCCACTTTGGCGACACCGCTCTCGGTGACGGCCACGGTGCGCTGCTTCTCGTCGACCTCGTAGTCTTCGCCGGGGACGAGCCGCGGGACCACGCGCGCGAACTGGCGGTACGTGTCGGCCGCGGTCTCGGGGGCGCCGCTGATGATGAGCGGGGTGCGCGCCTCGTCGATGAGGATGGAGTCGACCTCGTCCACGATGCAGTAGTGGTGGCCGCGCTGCACCATGTGCTCGCGGCGCATGGTCATGTTGTCGCGCAGGTAGTCGAAGCCGAACTCGGAGTTCGTGCCGTAGGTGATGTCGGCGTTGTACTGGAAGCGCCGCTCGTCGGGTGACATGTTGGCCTGGATGACCCCGACCTCGAGCCCGAGGAAGCGGTAGACCTGACCCATCCACTCGGCGTCGCGCTTGGCGAGGTAATCGTTGACCGTGACGAGGTGCGCGCCGTTGCCGGCGATGGCGTTGAGGTACATCGGCATGGTGGCGACCAGCGTCTTGCCCTCGCCGGTCTTCATCTCGGCGATGTCGCCCTCGTGCAGCACGATGCCGCCCAGCACCTGGACGTCGAACGGGCGCATGTCGAGCGACCGCCTGGCGCCCTCGCGCGCGACCGCGAAGGCCTCGTACAGGAGGTCGTCCAGCAGCTCGCCGTTGGCGTGGCGCTGCTTGAACTCGGCCGTCCTGGCGCGGAGCTGCTCGTCGCTGAGGCCGGCCACGCCGGCCTCGAGCTCGCCGACCCTGGCGGTCTGCGCCTCGAGGGACTTGAGTCGCCGGCCTTCACCGGCCCGCAGCAGCTTGTCGACGATCTTGATCACGGAGGCGTCACTCCCGGAGTCGCGTGGTTGGCGTGGCCGCGGCACGCGGCCGCGGCTCACCTCTCATTGTGCCACACGGGGACGCACGGCAACCGCGCGCCCGGCACAGGCTCTGCCTTCAGGCGACGCGCCGGCCCCGGCCGGCGTGCGCCGTACCTCCGAGCGCCGCCTCAGCCGAGGGGTTCCCCCGACGGCGCACCGCTCGATTGACCCTGTCCCCTCGTCAACTGAGGGGTGCCCCTGGCGGCGCACCCCTCGACTGATCCTCTCCCGTGCTCAGTTCTCCGCAGGCTCGATGAGCCCGTAGTGCCCGTCGTTGCGGCGGTACACGACGTTGGTGCGGTTGGACTCCGCGTTGGTGAAGACGAAGAAGTCGTGGCCCACCAGTTCGAGCTGGAGCGTCGCCTCGTCGACCGACATGGGCTTGAGGGCGAACTGCTTGATCTTGACGATGCGCCCGTTGTCGCCGGCCGGCTCGACGCCCAGCTCTTCGCCGATGACGGCGGCTGCAGCCACCGGAGCGAGCTCCTCGACCTGCTCGACCGGCACGACGATCTTGTCGTGGCCGTGGCGGGTCTTGCCGTGCGCCTTGTCGTGGTACTTCCTGACGCGGCGTTGCAGCTTGTCGGTGACCAGATCGATGGCCGCGTACATGTCGGTGGACGACTCACGCGCGCGGATGACCGGCCCGCGCGTGAACACCGTCGCCTCGGCGACACAGGGCTCGGGGATGCTCGGGTTCTTCTCCACGAGGAGTTCGAGCTCCACCCGTGTCACTTCGTCGATCTTGCGCTGCTGCAGAAGCTTGTGGACGTGCTCGATCTTCTCGTTCGCGTACTGCTGCAGAGCTTCGGTGACGGTGACGTTGCGGCCCTTGATCTGAGTTTTCATGGACATCGCTCCTTCTGGACGGCATGGTCTAGCGATGCTTGGGAAGGGGTCGCTCGCACGGTGCGTGCGAACGTGAAGACGTGCGGTTCGAGACCGGCTTGAGCGAGCGCTTGTGCACACTGATCCAACGTCTCACCTGTGGTGTATACGTCGTCAACGACCACCACTCGCTTGAGCTTTCTCTGTACCCCCTTTGTACCCTCCAGCAACGCGAACGCGCCTTTCACATTGGCCGCACGCGCGTCGCGGGAGAGGCCACTTTGGCGGGCCCCGTGGCGCGTACGGCGGAGCAAGGGAGCATAGGGGAGCCCGGCCGCGCGCGCAAACCCGCGGGCGAGCCGCTCGGACTGGTTGAACCCGCGCTCGAGCTGGTGGTCGCGGTGCCCGGGCACCCAGGTCACGAAGGCGTCCTGCGCCGCCGCCACGAAGGCGGGGGCGGCGCGATCCACCATGTCGGCCGTGAGCGACCGCAGGGCCCGGAACTTGCAGGCGGTGACGAGCGCCCTGGCCGCCCCGTCGTAGGTGAAGGCGGCCGACGCCGCGACGAAGGCGAGGTCTCGGCCGCCGCACTCGGGGCAGCGCCTGCCGCCGGTGCGGAGCGCGAGCCGGCGCGGCGCCTCGGCGGCCGCGGCG
>CAIXSE010000097.1 GCA_903921965.1 uncultured Thermoleophilia bacterium
CGTGAGCAGGATGCCGGCCACGAGGGGGCCGATCAGCTTGAGGCGCAGGCCCAGCCAGGAGGCGATGAGGCCGCCGGCGAGGGCGCACACGTTGCGGAGCGCCAGGGCGATGCCGACCTGGCCGTCGCTGAGCCCGGTCCAGGTGCCGACGCGTCCGACGAACGCCCAGCTGCCGCCGTTGGCGATGTAGAAGACCACCGGCGAGCACATGAGCACGAGCACGCCGGCGCTGAAGATGCGCAGGCCCTTGCGCGCCTCGCCGCGCACGACCTCGGCGCCGAGGCCGGCGTCGGCGCCCGGGGCGGCCGTGGCTTCGCCGACGGCGGCCGCCCCGTCCAGCGACGAGTCGCTCGTCGTGCCGCGCGGCACGAAGAACGCGGCCACGAGGCCGGCGACCCACACGGCGCAGAAGAACACGAAGAGGGCGCCGTCGCCGAGCGTGTCGCGCATCGCCGGCAGGCCGTAGGAGAGGCCGATGAGGGCGGCCGCGGCGAGCAGCGAGATGGCCGCCGTGTACAGGCCGTAGAGGTGCTCGGCGCGGCGCGAGCGCGTGATCGCCGAGAGCACGAGGCAGGTGATGCTGGCCGCCGCGAAGCCGGTCACGAAGCGCCCGGCTGCCAGGGCCGCGTAGTCGTGCGTGAGGAGGGAGCTGGCCTCCCCGGCCAGGCCGACGACGAGGACGGCGAAGAGCACGACGCGCCGGTCCCAGCGCGGCAGCCACCAGAAGGCGATGACCGACGCGATGAAGCCGGCGCCGCAGTACCAGGCGCTGACGAGGCCGGACTGCGCGTCGCTGAACCCGTACACGTCGGCGAGCTGGTCGGTCAGCAGCGGGATGAGCTGGAAGGTGGCGATGCCGACGAAGCCGAGCCAGAGCAGGGCGGCGATGGCGCCCCAGCGGTCGAGCGCGCCGGGGGGCGGGGGAGAGGACGTGCCCCCGGGGGCCGGGACGGGTGCGCCGCCCCGCGCCGGCGCCGCGGCGCCGGCCGGCGCCGGTGTCTGCGTGCTCACGCCGGCCGCCTCAGGCCCGGAACCGCGGCGCGGCCGGGGCCGAGAGGACGAGCCGCGTCGGCGTCTCGCCGCCGAGGTGGACCTGCTGCTGCGCCACCCGCGGCGTGCGGCCGGTGCCCCACGGCTCGTAGCAGTTGAGGTTGCGGTCGTAGCGGTCGAACTCGCTGGACGAGAGCTCGAGGCGCAGGCGGTGCCCGGCGCGGACGACGTAGCTCGTGGCCCACAGGTCGATCGTGTACTCGACGACCTTGCCCGGCTCGACGCGCGCGTCGCCGCCGTCGCGGTAGCGCGCCCGCACGATGCCCTGCTGGACGAGGTGCGCGTAGCCGTCCGGGAAGAGGTCGTCGAGCGTGGCGACGAAGTCGGTGTCCTCGGCCGACGTGCTCGCGAACAGGGCGACGGAGAGGGGGCCGGTGACCTCGAAGTCGGCGGCCAGGGGCGGGGAGTCGAAGACGAGGACGTCGGCGCGCTCCGCGAAGGGCGCCCGGTCCTTCATGACCTGGGCGGTGGCCCAGCCGTCGCTGCCGACCCAGGCGTCGAGCGGGTGCTCGGGGTCGTAGGCGTAGGCGAGCGTCGCGGGTGAGGCGGCCGGGGCCGGCAGCAGGCTGCCCCGCCCGGCCCGGCTGGGCGCGAAGCCGTTGTCACCGGCGCTCGCGGCGGCCGCGTACAGCTCGACGCGCTGCGAGTCCGGCGGCGGCCAGGACACGGCCGTGCGCCACTCGTCGCGGCCGAGGGTGAAGTAGGTGACGGGCGCCGGCGGGAACTCCGTCCCGGCGCCCCGCAGGTGCCTGTCGAAGAACCGGCAGATGCGGTCGTTCCAGCGGCCGTGCCCGGCCACCTTGACGCGCCCGGTGCGGCCGGTCCGCTCCAGGCTCTCCATGTGGTCGGTCGCGCCGAGCACCAGGTACTGCTCGCCCTGCATGGCGCCGGGCGCGCTCGCCTCGCGCCACGTGCGCAGCGTCTCGCCGAGGAAGTTGTCGTACCAGCCCGACCACTGCATCACCGGCACCCGGACCTCGTGCAGCCGCGGGCGCAGGTCGATGCTCCGCCACAGGTCGTCCTTGGGGAAGTGCCCGAGGAGCAGCTTCCACGGCTCGCTGGGGATGCCGGCGACCTCGTCGAGGTCGGCCAGCGGCAGGTGGTAGGAGTCGGCGCGCAGGTAGTTGCGGAACCTGCTGCCGGCGATCCACAGCGCCCAGATGCCGAAGGGGTTGTAGCACATGGCGCCGTCGCGGAAGGCCGAGGCGTACATGTCGGGCGAGGTGTCGCCGGGGCACGCCGCCTTGATCGCCGGGTGCGCGCCGATGGCCATGGCCCACGTCGTGTAGCCGAAGTACGACTCGCCCATCACGCCGACCGTACCGTCGCACCAGGGCTGCTTCGCCACCCAGTCGACGGTGTCGTAGCCGTCGTC